>NZ_JBFBAO010000010.1:0-44437 GCF_040682255.1 Micromonospora sp. NPDC051296
GCAGGCCGTCCTGGCGACCACCGCTTGACACAGGGCTACTCATGCCGGCACTCCGCTTCGCTTCGTGCCGCCATGAGGCACCACCGCACCGAGTCGATGATTCACTCGCTGACGCTCGCTCATGCCGGCACTCCGCTTCGCGTCACGCCGGCGCGGCCGCCGGTCGTCCGGGCGGCGGCGATCATCTCGGTGGTGGAACGCCCGTCGAGGTACGGCACCACCACGGTGTTGCCGCCCCAGCGGCGCAGCATCTCCGCCTCGGGCAGGGCGTCGTCGTCGCCACCGCCGGTGGCGTAGTCCCCGCCCTTGACCCAGATGTCCGGGCGCAGCCAGGACAGCACCGCCGCCGGAGTCGACTCGTCGAAGATCATGACCGCGTCGACGCAGCTGAGCGCGGCCAGCAGCCGGCTGCGGTCGTCCTGCCGGATCACCGGCCGGTCCGGTCCCTTCAGTCCGCTGACGCTGGCGTCGGAGTTGAGGCACACCACCAGGCAGTCGCCGAGTTGCCGGGCGGCCTGGAGGGTCGCCAGGTGACCGGCGTGCAGCAGGTCGAAGCAGCCGCCGGTGGCGACCACGGTGCCCCCGGCGGCGCGGACCTGGGCCACCACGGTCGCGGCCGCGGCCACCCCGACCCGGTCGCCGGCCGCCGCGGCGTGCACCGCCTGCGGGGCCCGGCGCACCGGCGACGGCAGCGCCGTCGCCACGCCCCCGTCCGCCACGTACGCCGACGCCTCGGCCACCGCCTCCTGCACCGCCTCGGAGACCAGCGCGCCGCGGGCCAGGGCAAGGCTTGCGGTGGCGGCGAAGCGGTCCCCCGCACCGCAGGTGTCCCCCTCGGCGGCGACCGGGGCGGGCACCATCAGCGGGGTCGAGCCGGCGTGGCTGAGCAACGCGCCGTCGGCGCCCAGCGTCACCGCGACCGCGCCCGCCCGCCACCGGTGCCGTAGGCGCTGCGCGCCCTGGGTGGCGGTGGCCAGCCGGGTGGCGCCGGTGGGCGCCTCGACCAGGTCCCGCACCTCCGCCTCGTTCGGGGTGGCCAGGTGCACCCCGGGCACCGCTGCCGGCCCGCGCGGGTGCGGGTCCCAGACCACCGGGGCCCGGGTCGCCGCCAGGGCCGCCCGCAGCGCGGGCTGCCGCGCCACCCCCCGGCCGTAGTCGCTGACCAGCACCACCGACGCCCGGTCGATCGCGCGCAGCACCGCCTCGGCCGGCTCCCCCGGCTCGCCGGCACCACCGCCCCGGTCGTGCCGCAGCAGCACCCGGCCGCCGGCCCGCAGCCGGATCTTCTCCGGGGTGGCCCCGGTCAGGCGCAGCGGATACACCTGCACCCCGGCGGCGGCCAGCAGCACGCCCAGCCGGGCCCCGCCCGCGTCGTCGGCCAGCGCGGTGACCAGTACCACCTCGGCGCCCTGTGCCGCCGCGAAAACGGCGGCGAGCCCGGCGCCGCCGGGCCGGTCGACGTGCGCGGTCTCGTCGAGCACCGGCACCGGCGAGTCCGGACAGAGCCGGTTGACCACGCCCTCGACGTCCCGGTCGAGCAGGGTGTCGCCGACCACCACCACGGGTCCCGTCACGGTTGCCTCCTCACGCCTCGACCGGGCGGCCGGCGCCGCCGTCCAGCACCACCTCGACGCCGGCCCGCACCGGGCCCGCGGCCGGCACCGGTGGTTCGAGGTACTCCGGCATCGCCTGTTCGACGTACTCACAGAGCAGGTGGCTGGAGACCAGGTGCAGCTCCTGGACGACCTGGCTGTCCGGGGAGTCCACGGCGAGCGCCTCGTGGCAGGCGTCCGCGAGGGGGTTCGGGGCGGGGCCGGTGAAGGCCCAGCACCGCAGCCCGGCCTCCCGCCCGGCCCGCGCGGCGGCGAGCAGGTTGCCGCTGCCGCCGCTGGTGGACAGCAGCAGCAGTACGTCGTCGGGGCGTCCGTGGGCGCGGACCTGGCGGGCGAAGACCTCCTGGTAGCCGTAGTCGTTGCCGATCGCGGTCAGCGCGGAGGTCTCGGCGTGCAGGGCGATCGCGGACAGCGGCTGGCGGTCGTCGCGCAGCTTGCCGACCAGCTCGGCGGTGAGGTGCTGCGCCTCGGCGGCGCTGCCGCCGTTGCCGGCGACCAGCAGCCGGCCACCGGCGGTGAGCCGCCGGGCCAGCGTCGCACCCCAGCGGGCGAGCAACGGCTCGCACCGCCGGTACGGCGGCAGCGCCGCGGCCAGGTGCGCCAGGTGCGCGTCGAGCGGGGTGCCCGCCGGCATCAGGCCACCACCCGGGTGGGCCGGCGCACGGCGGCCACCTCGTCGTAGACCTCCGCGAGGCGTTCCGCGGTGACCGTCCAGGAGTAGTGCTGGCGGGCCCGGGCCCGGGCCGCGCCCGCGTACGCGAACCGGCGGATCCGGTCGTCGAGCAGGCGCCGCAGCGCTTCGCCCAACGCCCGCGGATCCCGGGCCGGCACCAGGTCCCCGGTCACCCCGTCGACCACCGTGTCACGCAGCCCGCCGACGGCGGTGGCCACCACGGGCACCCCGCAGGCCATCGCCTCCAGCGGGGTGAGGCCGAACGGCTCGTACCAGGGTGCGGCGACCAGGATGTCCGCCGAGCGGTACCAACGACCCATCTCCTCCCTGGGTACCGCACCGACCAGACGGACCCGGTCGGCCACCCCGCAGCTGCCGGCCAGGGCGCGCAGTCGGCGGGCGTACGGGTCGGCCTCCAGCAGGCCGGCCGGTGGCCCACCCACCGCCACGCACTCGGCGTCGGGCACGTGTGCCATGGCCCGCACCACGGTCTGGAAGCCCTTGCGTTCGACCAGCCGGCCCACGGTGAGGATCCGGGCGTGGCCGGGTTCCCGTTCGGTGGCCGGACCCAGCGGGGCGAACGTGTTCAGGTTCACCCCGGACGGGATGACGGTGATCCGGGACCGGGGCACCCCCATCCGGACCAGTTCGCCGACCTCGTCGCGGCACTGGGCGATCACCCGGTCGACCGACCGGCCCAACTGGAGTTCGTAGCCGACCCGCCGGGCCGGGCTGGTGTCCTGCACACCCTGGTAGCGGCGCTTCACCGTGCCGAGCGCGTGGTACGTCTGCACCACCGGTATCCCGGTCTGCCGGCTGGCCTCCAGCGCGGCCAGCCCACTCATCCAGAAGTGCGCGTGGATCACCTCGGGGGCCCAGTCCCCGCCCCGCCAGCGGTCGACCAGCCACGCGCTGAACGGTCGCATGTGCGGCAGCAGCGCGTCCTTGGCCACCGGCTCGGCCGGCCCGGCCGGGACGTGCACCACGTCGTAGCCGTCCGGGCTGCGTACGGTCACCGGCAGGTCGACCGCGTCGCGGCGGGTGTAGACCCGCACGTCGTGCCCGGCGGCGGCGAGCGCGGCGGAGAGTTCCGCGACGTGCGTGTTCTGGCCGCCGGCGTCCTCCCCGCCGAGGATGGCGAGCGGGCTGGCGTGCTCCGAGATCATCGCTATCCGCATACTTCCTCCTCCAGGAGCCGGTCCCAGTCGGCGAGGAAACGGTCGAGGCCGTAGCGTTCGCGGGCGGCGGCGCGGGCCTCGACGCCCACCCGCCGCGCCCACTCCGGTTCCGCGACGAACCGGCCGGCGGCCTCCAGCAGGGTGTCGACCCGGGTGGACAGGGCACCCGCGCCCGGCGGCACCGCCGTCACCGCCTCGGTGGTGGCCAGCGCCACCACCGGCATCCCGATGGCCATCGCCTCGATCAGGCTCAGCCCGAGCGAGGTCCACCGGCACAGGTGCAGGTACGCCCGGCGGCGCGCCAGCTCGGCGTGCATCCGGTGCTGTGGCACGTCGTCGTGGCTGATCAGCCGGTCGGCAGGCAGGCCGAGCTGCTCGGCGAGCCCGGCCACCTTCAGGCCGAAGACGTCCAGCGGGGCGATCTCGGCGAACCGGGGCAGCAGGTCGGTGCCGGTGACCCGCCACCGGCGCACCGGCTCGTTGATCACGACGGCGAGGCGGTCCAGCTCACCGGTGTACGCCGCCGCCGGCGGCACGATGCCGTGATCGACCACGGTGGTCCGGGTCGAGCCGGTGTCCCAGAAGAGCTCGTTGAAGGCGGTCACGTGGGCGATGAGCAGGTCGTCCCGGTCGGCCATCGGGTGGCGGCTGTGCGGGACGTTCCCGTCCTTCGGGGTGTTGTGCTCCACGTAGATCGCCGGCACGTCCCGGCCCGGCCGGCGGCCGAGCCACTCGGTGGCCAGGTCGACCTCCTCGGGGCGTTGCAGGATCACCACGTCGACGTCGGCACCGCGCAGCTGCTCGGGGCTCACCTCGGCCGCGCTGTCCGGCCAGGTGTAGGTGCGGGCCCGGCCGAGGCCGTACGGACCCCGGTCCGGGGTGGCCGGGACCAGGTAGCGGTGCTTGCCGTGCACGAACGAGGTGGTCCACGAGCCGTGCACGTGCCAGAGCAGGACGTTCATCGGCCCCTCCCGCCGCTGGTGGCCACCGCCGGCGCCGCCCGCGACGCCGCGCCGACCAGGGCGACCGGGCGGTGCGGCGACACCCGGTCCGGTGGTACGCCCAGCAGCCGCAGGGCGTCCACGACGGCACCCGGCTCGACCCCACTCAGGCAGGGATGGCCGGGCACCGGGCAGCTCGCGGCGCGGGTGTCGCGGCAGGCGGCGCTGGCGTCACCGAGGCGTACCGTCGGCACCCGCCAGGGGCACCACTGCCCGAACGGGACGGTGGGGGCGAAGAGGCTGACCACCGGCACGCCGTACGCGGCGGCCAGGTGCGCCGGGCCGGTGTTGCCGACCACCACGGCACTGGCACCCGCGACGACGGCGGCCAGCTCGGCCAGTCCGGTCCGGCCGCCGAGGTCCCGGGCGTACCGGCCGGCGACCTGGGCGGTGAGGTCACGCTCCTGCGGGCCGCCGGTGACCACCACCCGGTGACCGGCGACGGCCAACACCCGGACGATCCGCTCGGCCAGCTCGGGCGGGCAGCCCCGGGCCGGTGCGGCCGACCCGGGGTGCAGCACCACGTATCCCGGCTCGCCGGCCTCGGATGGGGGTGGCGGTACCGGACGCAATCGCAGGTGCGGCTCGTCGGTCTGGGGCAGCGGGTAGCCGGCGGCGGCGGCCAGCGACAGGGCGCGTTCGGCCTCCGGGACACCGGACGGCACCCGATGCCGCACGTCGAGCAGCGTCCCCGGGTAGTCGTCGCTGATCGCCGCGATCCGCGCGACGCCGGCCATCCGCAGCAGCAGGGCCAGCGGCAGCGGCGACTGGTGGAAGGAGGTGAAGATGACCGCCTCGTCGGCGGCGACGGCCGCGAGCCGGGTGATCAGGGCGGCCATCTCGGCGGGGTCGACCGGTGCGGGGGCCGGGTCGATCCACGGCAGCCGGTGCTCGACGACCTCGTCGACGCCGGGCAGCAGCTCGGCGGCGGCCCGGCCCCGGGGGCCGCAGAGCAGCACCACCCGGTCCGCCCCGGCCGCCACCGCCCGGATGCCCGGGCCGGTCACCAGCACGTCCCCGGCCGAGTCCGACCGCACCACCAGGACGGTCCGGCCCCGCCCGGCGCGGTCGCCGTCGGGGCCGGGACGGGCGGCCGCGGAGCCGACACCGGCAATGTCAAACCCGGCCGGCGCGGCGCCGTAACTGGTCGTGGCCGGCGGCCGCAGCGACTCCTGGCGGCGCAGGATCTCCGCGACCGCCGAGGGCAGGTCGGCCGCCACCCAGGGAGCGGCGGCGATCTCCTGCGCTCGGGTCACCGGCGTCGGCACCAGGATTCCCGCGGCACCGGCGGCCAGCGCCGCCGTGACGTCCCGGCCGATGTCACCGATCAGCGCGCAGCGGGCGGGCACGGTGCCCAGCGCGTGGGCGGCGGCGTGCACCAGACCCGGTGCCGGCTTGCGGCAGGCGCAGCCGTCCCCGTCGTCGTGCGGGCACACCTGCCAGGAGTCGAACGGGCCCAGCAGGGCCTCGATCCGGCGGTGCACCCGGTGCAGCTGCGTCTCGGTGAACAGGCCCCGGGCCAGCCCGGACTGGTTGGTCACCACGGCGAGCTTCAACCCGGCCGCCCGCAGCCGGTCCAGCGCGGCGCGAGCGCCCGGCATCGGTCGTACCTTGTCCGGATCGCCGTTGTACGGCACGTCCTCGACCAGGGTGCCGTCCCGGTCAAGCAGGACCGCGTCGAACAGGGCCGGACCCGCTCCGGCCCGGTCGGCACCGGCCAGCACCCCGGCTGACCTGCGCTGATCCGGCTCCCCATGGTCCTTTCGCACGGGCGGCGGGTTCCCTGCGCCCCGGGGAGTAAACGTCGGCTGCGACGCGGTGGACGACCGCGTGCGCCAGCGGCACCACGCCGCCGCGCGGTGGCCTTACCCACGCCCCCGGAGAAGCTAACCCTGAGCCGGTCGGGGTGCCTGGTCAGGGAGCCATTTCGCCCCGGAAGGGACAACTAGTTACCCTTCAAGAGACCTGTCCGCTGACCGAGGATGTCCCCCATGATCGAACCCGTCCAGTTGCCCTCGCCGTGGCGGGACGCGCGCGTGACCGTCGTGGTGCCGACCTACAACGAGGCGGGCAACCTGCCGGTGTTGGTCGAGCGGCTCCTCGCCCTGCCGCTGCCCGGCCTGAAGGTGCTGGTCGCCGACGACAACTCCCCGGACGGCACCGGCGAGGTCGCGGACAAGCTCGCGATAGAGCATCCCGAGCGGATCGAGGTGGTGCACCGGCCGGGCAAGGAGGGCCTCGGCCGGGCGTACGTGGACGGGATCAGCCGGGCGCTCGACGGCGGGGCCGAGTACGTGGCCCAGATGGACGCCGACCTGTCCCACCCGCCGGAGGCGTTGCCGGGCATGCTCGGCGCCCTGCTGTCCACCCAGGCCGGTGTGGTGATCGGATCGCGGTACGTGCCCGGCGGCGAGCTGGACGAGAACTGGCCGCTGTACCGGCGGGCGCTCAGCGGCTGGGCGAACCTCTACGTGCACACGCTGCTGCGGGTGCGGATCCGGGACCTGACCGCCGGCTTCAAGATCTGGCGGGCCGACGCGCTGCGGGACATCGGGCTGGAGCGGGTCCAGTCCAACGGCTACAGCTTCCAGGTCGAGATGCACTACCTCGCCACCAAGCTGGGGCACACCATTCTCGAGGTGCCGATCCGGTTCGAGGAGCGGCGGGACGGCGACTCGAAGATGACCACCGCCACCAAGATCGAAAGCGCGTTGATGCCGTTCAAGCTGCGCACCCGGCACCGCAACATCGAGCGCTGACCCGGGGCCCGGCTGAGCCGGTGCAACCCGGCGCCGTCATCCGAGGACGCTACCCACGGGCAAGCGGGCGAAACGTTTGTCCGGCCCCGGCCGGGGCATCCAGCGCCCCATGTACACGGTTGCGCAACTGATCGGTGGGGTGTGGGGCGCCGGCGGGGAGGCCGGCGAACTGGTGGTGCACGACCCGGCCGACGGCAGCCGGGTGACCAGCGCGCCGGTGGCGACGGCCGACGAGGTCGGCAAAGCCGTGGCGGCGGCGCGCGGGGTCGCGACGGAATGGGCGACGACCGCCCCGGCCGAGCGGGCCGCCGCGCTGCACCGCGCGGCCGACGCGTTGGCCGAGGCCGCCGACGACCTCGCCCACGCCACCACCGCTGAGATGGGCAAGCCCCTGGGCGACGCCCGGGGTGGCGTCGAGGCCGGCATCGCGACCCTGCGACAGTACGCCGAACTCGCCCCGGCCCGGGGTGGCCGCACCCTGCACGGCGATCCCGCCGCGATCGACTTCATGACGCCGCAGCCGCGTGGCGTGGTCGCCGTCATCACTCCGTGGAACGACCCGGTCGCCGTCTCGTGCGGGCTGCTCGGCGCGGCCCTGGTCACCGGAAACGTGGTGCTGCACAAGCCCAGCGAGCGCACCCCGGCGACCGGGTGGTTGCTGGCCCGCGCGTTCGACGCCGCGCTGCCGGCGGGAGTGCTGTCGCTGCTGACCGGCGGCCCGGAGACCGGCGCGGCGCTCGCCGCCGCCGAGGTGGACGTGGTGGCGCACGTCGGATCCACCCCCACCGGCCGGGCGATCGCCGCGGCCACCGCCGGCTCCGGCGCGAAGGTGCTGCTGGAAAACGGCGGCAGCGACCCGCTGGTCGTGGACGCCGGCGTCGACCCGGTCTGGGCCGCCGGCCAGGCGGCCCAGGGCGCGTTCGCCAACGCGGGGCAGATCTGCGTCGCGGTGGAGCGGATCTACGTCCACCGGGACATCGCCGAGGACTTCGTGGACGCGCTGGTCGAGCGGGCCCGAGCGCTGCGTACCGGGCCCGGGCGGGACCCGGACACCGAACTCGGCCCACTGGTCGACCGGCGCCATCGCGACCAGGTGCACGGGCAGGTGACCGCCGCGGTGGCCGAGGGCGCGCGGATCCGCACCGGCGGGACGCTTCCGGACGGGCCGGGCTCCTTCTACCCCGCCACGGTGGTGGACGACTGCCGGCACGACATGGCGCTGGTCCGCGAGGAGACCTTCGGTCCGGTCGCGCCGGTGGTGGTGGTCGACTCGTTCAGCGAGGCGCTGCGCTGTGCGGCCGACTCGCCGTACGGGTTGGCCGCGACCGTGCTGACCGGGTCGATGAGCCACGCGCAGCGGGCCTGGCGGGAACTGCCGGTCGGCACCGTCAAGGTGAACTCGGTCTTCGGCGGCGCCCCGGCCGGGGCCGCCCATCCGCGCCGGGGCAGCGGTCAGGGCTTCGGTTACGGACCGGAACTGCTCGACGAGTTCACCGCCACCAAGGCGGTGCACATCGAGGCGCCCGGCGGTCGGCACTGGTGAGCTGATTGCGAGGGTCTGAGTGTCCGGTGAAGAACCAGGTCCGGGTGGTAGATCTGGTCAGGGCTTGAGGAATCCGCATCCGTCTTGAGGCGTCGCTCGGACACTGGGCATGGCCTGGCATCCCGCACCGGCCGTCGTCAACCCGCACCGGTCAGCACCACCTGGCCTGGCTCTTCGCGGCGCTCAAGCGGCCTGGACGGAGCGGATCGAGTTGCCGAAGACGATTCGGTCGATGGCGCTGGTCGCTTCCTTGCCGGGGTTGGTCGAGGCGCCGAGGGTGAGCAGCAGAGGGACGAAGTGGTCGGCGGTGGGGTGGGCGATCCGTGCGCCGGGCGCCTTGAGCCGGTAGTTGAGCAGGGCGTCGATGTCTCCGCGGGTGATGGCGTCGTCGGCCCACTCGTCGAAGGCGGTGATGTGTCCGGCCAGGCCGGGGTTGCGGAAGATCTCGAAGCTGTGGGTCATGAACCCGGAGCCGATGACGAGGATCCCCTCCTCGCGCAACGGGCGCAGGCGCTCGCCGAGTCTGAGCAGGGCGGTCGGGTCGAGGCTGGGCATGCTCAACTGGACGACGGGGACGTCGGCGGCCGGGTACATCGCCATCAGCGGGATGAACGCGCCGTGGTCGAGGCCACGGTCGACGTGCTGATGCAGGGGTGTGGTGTCGGCGAGCGTCCCGGCGACCTGGTGCGCGAGTGCCGTGGCCTGCGGCGTGCGGTACTGCAGGGTGTAGTAGCGGGGATGGAAGCCGCCGAAGTCGTAGTACAGCGGGGTGCCGGCCGACGAGGCGGAGATCGCCAGAGGTGCGTTCTCCCAGTGTGCCGACACCACGACGATCGCGCGTGGCTTGGGCATGGACTGGCTCCAGGCGAACAGGTCGGCGAGCCAGCGGGGGTCGTCGAGGGTCGGCGGAGCGCCGTGGCTGACGAACAGCGCCGGGAGGGGTCCGTCCGAGGGTTCCCAGGCGCGCTGGGCGCGCGCCTGGGCAAGCACCTCGGCGAGGAGGTCGTCGTACGCGCCGGCGGGGATTGGGGGGTTGAACGGGTCCGTCATTGACGTCTCCTCGCGGTATTCGGGTCGGATCGGCGGTCAGAAGGACTGCGGGCCCAACCGCATGATCGCGACGAAGGCGGCCAGGGCAAACAGGAGGACGTTGACGACGATCGCCTGCGATTCCTTGCGGCGCGCGTGGACGGCTGCGGCGAGCAGCATGGTCACGGCGAGGCCGGTCGCGGCCAGCGGGGTCAGGATGGGGGCGATGTGGAGGGCGGCGGGGAGGATCAGGCCCAGCGCGCCGAGGATCTCGACGATGCCGATCAGCTTCACGGTGCCGGCGGAGAAGTCGTCGACCCAGGGCATGTTGGCCGTGAGCTTCTCCTTCGGCTGGGTGGCCTTCATCAGGCCGGCCATGAAGAACAATGCGGCCAGGATGCCGGCGATGATCCACAGGGTGACGTTCACGGGGTGCTCGCTTTCGAGTTGAACTTGAACGTTCAACAACGTAACGCGATGAACTTGAAGCGTCAAGTTCTCAACCGTAGGCTGGTCTCATGAGCACCGAAGAGCCCCGGGTCCGCTGGCTGTCGAGCGAAGAGCGGGCGGCATGGCTGGCCGTGGCCGCGCTCATCGTCAAACTGCCCAGCGCGCTCGATGCCCAGCTGCAGGAGGACGAAGGGCTGAGCTTCTTCGAGTACATGGTTCTGGCGGTGCTGTCCGAGCAGGCCGACCGGACGCTGCAGATGACCGACATCGCCTCGGCCGCCTCGGCGTCGCTGTCCCGGCTTTCCCACACGGTCAAGCGGCTCGAAGCGCAAGGCCTCGTTCGCCGCGACCGCTTGCCCGGTCCAGGGCGGCGCACCACCGCGACCCTGACCGACCTCGGATACCGTAAGGTCGCACGGAGCGCACCGTCACACGTACAGCGGGTCCGGGAGCTGCTCATCGACGCCATCTCGCCCGAGCAGCTCCGAACACTGCGCGACATCGGCGATCGGGTCCTCGAACGGATCGATCCAGACCGCTATTGCCCCACGGTCGACCAAGCCTAAGCGCACACTAAGAACCAGGTCAGGCCCACTGGACCATCGCGGCGCGGTGCTCTGGGTGACGCTCGTGGTCGCGTGCCGACGGGAGCTGATGCGCCCGCCCCCGGCGTGTACGCCGGGGGCGGGGCCGTCGGGGAGCCGCTGACTCAGTCGCCGCGGGCCCTGCGGGTCTGCTTGTCGTTGGCCTTCTGGATGGCCTTGACCAGTTCCGGCTTGGTCATGCTCGACCGCACCGGCACGTCCAACTTGCGGGCCACTTCCATCAGGTGCTCCTTGGGGGCGTTCGCGTCCACCCCGCCGGCGGTGGGTGCCCGTCGGGCCGGGCCGCCGCCCGCGGCCTGCTGGTCGCTCGGGCCCGTGCGGCCCTTCGGCTCCCAGTGGTCGCCCACCTTCTCGAACTGGTGTTTGACGGCGGCGAACGCGGTGCGGTGCGCCCGCTCCCCCTCGCCGTACGTCTCCACCGCGGAATCGTGTGTCTTCTCCCAGGTGCGCTGGGCCTTCTCCGGGGAGCGCCGCAGCGTGCTGGGCAGTACCTCGCGCCCGGGCATCTCGATCCTCCTCCGTTGCGAGCGTTCCGGTTGGCCTTCCCCGACAGGCCGGCGGCAAACGGCCAGCCGGTTTGCCGCCGGTCGGCGCAGGGTACCGGCCGAGCCGTACGCACCGGAGCTGCGCAGCGGGAGGCGGCGATGACGACGAATCCGGACGCCCCGTCCGCCGGCCCGCCGGTGTCGCCGCTGCCCCGCCGGATCCGCCAGTTGCGCTGGCCGACCTGGCGCGGCGTGCTGGTCCGCGGCGGTCGCAACTACCTGCGGGACAACTGCACGGACTCCGCCGCCGCGCTCACCTACTACGGGGTGCTGGCGCTTTTCCCGTCCATCGTCGTGGTGGTCTCCCTGGTCGGTCTCGTCTCCGACGGCGAACGCACCGTGGACACGGTGCTGGACCTGGCCCGGGAGATCGGCGCCGGTTCCGTGGTGGCCAACGAGGGCTTCGTCGACGTGGTCCGGGGGGTGGTGGACCAGCGCAGCTCGGCCGGGGTCCTGCTGAGCTTCGGCCTGCTCGGTGCGCTCTGGTCGGCCTCGAACTTCATCGCGTCGTTCACCCGGGCCGCGAACGCGATCTACGGGGTGGCCGAGGGCCGGCCGGTGTGGAAGCTGCGCCCGTTGCAGATCGGGCTCGCGGCGCTGTCGCTGGTCCTGCTCGCCACGGTCGCCACCGGCCTGATCGTCAGCGGCCCGGTCGCGGACGCGGTCGGCGACTGGCTGGGAGCCGGTGGCGCGACCCGGACGGCGTGGACCGTGACCAAGTGGCCGGCGCTGGCCTTGATCGCGATGCTGCTGTTGTCGCTGTTGTACTGGGCCGCGCCGAACGTCCGCCAGCCCCGGTTCCGCTGGCTCACCCCCGGCGGTGCGGTGGCCTTGGCCGCCTGGGCGCTGGCCTCCTTCGGATTCGGCCTGTTTGTGGCGAACTTCGGCTCGTACGACGCCACCTACGGCAGCCTCGGCGCGGTGATCGCGTTCCTGGTCTGGCTCTACCTGTCCAATTCCGCGCTCATCCTCGGTGTCCAGATCAACGCCGAACTCCAGCGCGGCCGGGTGCTCCAGTCGGGCGTCAGCGACCCCGACGAACCGGTGCTGCCACCCCGGTCACCCGCCGGTTCGTGACGGCTTGCCGGGTTTACCGCCCGGCCCGCCGGGTAGCGCACAGGGCATGGACCGCGGCAACAGCAAGCACGCACCGAGAGTCGACGAGCAGATGGACCAGGAGGTCAGCGGCCTCGTGCAGGGGCCGGGGACCGGCGGCTCGCGGGTCGACGAGTCCCGGGTGCCGGAACCCGCGGGAGAGGACCAGCCGGAGGCCACCACCGCTCCGGCCGGTGACCTGCGCAGCGGCTCTCCCCAGGGCATGACCTCCGAGGACGTCGAGGCCCGCAGCCGGCTCGGACGGTTCATCACGATGACCGCCCTGCCCGGTGACCGGGACACGCTGCTCGCCAACGCGCGCGACAACCAGGCGCCGGCCGACGTGCTCGCCGCGTTGGAGCGCCTGCCGGAGGGCACCCGCTACCAGACGGTGTCCGAGGTGTGGGCGGCGCTCGGCCACAAGAACGAGACCACGCGCTGGTGAGGCTGGCCGCGTCCGGTCCGCCGCCCACGCCGGCCGCAGGAAAGGATGCTGATGAGTGGCGTTACCGAGCATGTCGACGTGGCCGTCCCGGTGCGGACCGCGTACGACCAGTGGACGCAGTTCGAGGAGTTCCCCCACTTCATGGAGGGTGTGGAACAGGTTCGCCAGCTCTCCGACACGATGACCCACTGGACCGTCGAGATCGCCGGGGTGAAGCGCGAGTTCGACGCCGAGATCACCGAACAGCTGCCCGACGAGCGGGTCGCCTGGCGCTCGACCGGCGGCACCCAGCACGCCGGGGTGGTGACGTTTCACCGGCTCGACGAGCACAGCAGCCGGGTCAGCCTCCAACTGGAGTTCGACCCGCACGGCGTGATCGAGCAGGCCGGCGACAAGCTCGGCGTGGTCGACCGCCGGGCAAAGGGCGACCTGCAACGGTTCAAGCAGTTCATCGAGCGGCGCGGGCAGGAGACCGGCGCCTGGCGGGGCAAGGTCGACCGGCCGCAGCCCTGATCCGTACCCGAGCCTGATGACGGCCGCCGGGACACCGGCGGCCGTGCCGTTTGCGGCGATCGGGCCGGGGTACCGCGATGACATGACCGACGACAGGGTGTGGCGGGACGAGGAACGGATCCCGCTGGAGGAGTTGGAGCGGGCCATCGCACGGTCGACGCTCGACGGGCAGGCCGACGACGCCACCGGCAACGACGCCGGCGAGGAGGCCGCCTTCGGGCACGGTCCCGAGGCGGCCGACCGCGGCGGAGAGATCCCCGGCACCGGCCGCGAACCTACCGACCGGGATCGCGCCTACCGCCCCTCCACCACCGGCCGCACCGGCCCCGACACGCTCTAGCCCGGCCCCGCATCCCGCAGTGGGTGGCTGGATGGGTGGGAAATTCGGACAGGTCAGCCAGAATCGGCCGTTCGGCTGACGGCAATGCCGGTGTCCCGAGCAAGACTTTCCGAATGCATCAGGGCTCCGGCTTCCTCACCACGCGTCAGCGTCGCCTGGCATGGCTCGGTTTCCTCCTCGCCGCCGCCCAGGCGCCGGTCTCCGCCAGGCTGGTCGCGGACAGCTCCTGGCTGTTCAGCCTCGTCGTCGCGCTGATGGTGGCGACCGTGATCATCGCCGACGACGCGGCGCGCCGTCGCCCCGCCGGCGCCCCCACCTCCGAATAGGGCCGCTGTCCAAGCCCCGTCGAGCACCAGGTCGGCGTGGTGCGGGCCGTACCCGGGTGGGTGGTTTCCGCCACTCGGTCCCCACTACCCGGTCCGCGCCGACTCGATCCTCACGGGCAACGCCCGGACGACCAGCGGAGGATCCCCGGACCAGCCGACCAGCCGAGGTCACGGCCGGTACGCGTTGGCTAGATTCGTTCTTCATGCGCGTGCCGCCAGATCGGGTCCCCGCCCCCACCGCCGTCGACTCGACGCGATCGACCCTCGTCGCGCTGGCCAACGCCGTGGGTCTCGACGGGCTCGCCGCCGCCAACGCCGAGCCGGGCCTGCTCGCGGTGGTCGACCAGCACGCCGCCGCGGTGCGGGAGAGCCTGCACGGCGACCAGCGTCCGCTGACCGCCGCGGCCCTCGCCGGCTACGCCGAGGGGGTGCGTTCCGCCGCCGGTGAACACGGCTGGTCGCCGCCCACCAGCCCGGTGGACTGGTCGGAGGCGGACTGGGTGCTGGTACGCCTGCTCGCGGTCTGCGCGCTGACCGCCGTGCTGGGCACGCCGGCCCCGCAGCCGCCCACGCTGTGACGTGGACGGGTGCCCGCCGGCGGCGGGCACCCGTCCTCTCGTCGCGCGGATCCGACCGGCCGTCTCGTCACGGACGGAACTGCTCGTTCTCGTCGCCCGTGTTCCCGGACTGGTAGGTGCCCCGTCCCCCGGCCATCGCCTGGGTACGCTCGGCACCCGCCCGGTCGGCCATCTGCCGCTGCATGTCGCCGCGACCGGCCGCGGCGCCCTGCCGCTGATCGCGGACCGTCCGCGACTCCTCGGCCATCCGGTTGAGCCAGCCCTCCCAGCGGTTCTGCATGGGCCGGACCAGACCACCACCGACGCCGACGACCAGGATGCCGGCCACCGTGGCGAGCACCGCGATCAGCACGGGAGTGGTGACAGTGGTGGCGATGCCCACCTGGTTCAGCGCGGCGATCACACCAAGCGCGATGACGAAGACCGCCGCCAGGTCGGCCAGGACCTTGCCGTACGACAGGCCGCCCAGCGCCCCGCTGACGATGTCCCGGATGGCGTTGGCGATAGCGAAGGCGATCACCACGATGACGATCGCCACGAAGGCTCGCGGCAGCCAGGCCACCACACCCGCGATCAGGTTGCTGATCGCGTTGGGACCCCATACCCCGAAGGCGAACTGCAGCGTGAACAGCAGCACGGCGTAGTACGCCAGTTTCGCCAAGATGTCACTGGCGTCGTATCTCGTCCGTTCCAGCGCGCGCTTGATGCCACCCCGTTCGACCGCGCGGTCGAACCCCACCCGTTCCAGGGCCGCGTCCACGATCTTCAGCACCGCTCTGGCGATGAGCCATCCGACCACGAGGATCGCGATGAACGCGATGGCCCTCGGCACGAACAGCAGCACCGACCTCCACATGTCGGCCACGGCGGTACCGATGTTGACCTGCGTGGCCGCGAGGGTTTCCGGCATGATGTCCCTCCTGTCGCATGGACTGCCCCGCGCGCTTACCCCAACGCCCGGGTGGCACGCCGCGCCGGTCGCCTGCTTTTTTCCGACAGACCGCCCCAGAGGCGGCGATCGACCACACCAACCGGACACCACGGTGAACCTTGGTCGACGCCGCACTAGGCTGCGGTCATGCCAGGAACGGTCGGGCGAGTCCCCACGCCAGCAGGCCCCGTCCCGGGTGCACCGGTGCCGGACGCCGCGACCGCGGTCGGCCACCACGAGTGGGACGGCACCACGCTCGGCCCGCACGAGTCCTGGGATCCGGCCGTCCGGGCGGCCGTCGAGCTCGTGCTCGCCTCGCCCGCGCCGATGGCGCTCCACCTCGGCGACGAGCTACTGCTGCTCTACAACGACGCGTACGCCGAGCTGATCGGCGACCGGCATCCACAGGCCGTCGGGCGACCCGCCACCGAGGTCTTCGCCGAGGTCTGGCGGATGCCGGGCGTCGGTGAGGTCGTCGAGCACGCGTACCGCACCGGTCAACCGTTCCTGGAGAAGGAGGTCTCGCTCCCGCTCGGCCACGACGCGGGCGGGCTCGAACCGGCCGTCTACACCCGGGCCTGCTCCCCGGTCCGGGACAGCCTCGGCCGGATCGTCGGCGTGCTGTCCGTGGTCGCCGAGACCAGTCCGGCGACCCGGCAGTTGCAGGGGCTCAGCGAGTTCGCCGCGGCGCTGTCCGGCACGCTCACCCTGGACGACGTGGCGCGGGTCGCGCTGCGCTACGCGATCACGTCGTTCGACGCCGACCGGGTCTCCTTCGCCGTCGACGAGGGCGGCAGCGGCGGCGGCTGGCGGCTGGTCCGGCGGGTCCGGGGCGAACTGGTGGACGAGGCGGACGAGCGACTGCCCCCGCTGTGGCGGCGCGGGCCGGCCGACTGGCCACCCCCGGCGGTGATCAGCGCGCGCAGCGGACGGGCCACTTTCCTCGACGACGGCCAGCCGCTGCGAGAGATCGCCGTCGACCGGCACGATCAGCGGATCCGTGCCCTGGCGGCGGTACCGCTACGGGCATCCGTGGTCCGGGGCGGCCTGACCGTCGGCTTCCGGTCCGCGCACGCCTGGTCCGCGCCGGAGCGGGCGCTGCTGGCTGCCTCGGCGGAACTGATCGGGCAGGCAACAGAGCGGGCCCGCCGGTTCGAGACCCAGCACGGCACCGCCCAGCTGTTGCAGCGCAGCATGCTGCCGGAGAACCTGCCGGGCCTGCCTCGGCTGCGCATCGCGGCGCGCTACGACCCGGGCGTCGACGGCAACGCCGCGGGCGGCGACTTCTACGACGCGTTCGTGCTGCCCACCGGCGACCTGGGCGTGGTGCTCGGCGACGTCGCCGGGCACGACGTGCAGGCCGCCGCCCGGATGGGTCAGGTCCGGGCCGCCCTGCGGGCGCTGGCGCTCAACGACCCCCGGCCCGACCAGGTGCTCATCGGGCTCGACCGCCTGGTGACCAGCCTGGGCGCCGAGGCCGGCACGCACGAGCTGTTCGTCACCGTGGTGTTCGGCGTCATCGACATCGACCGGGAGCAGCTCACGCTGGCCAGCGCCGGCCACCCGGCGCCGCTGGTCCGTCGCTGTGCGCCGACCGGCGAACCGAGGGCCGAGTACGTCCAGGTACCGCTCGGCGCGCCGCTGGGCGTCGGCTACCGCCCCGCCACGCGTACCGTCGCGTTCACGCCCGGCGACACGTTGCTGCTGTTCAGCGACGGCGTGGTGGAGCGCCGGCGGCAGGGGTTGTCGCACGGCCTGGCCCGCCTGGCGGAGTCGGTGGCCGCGGCGCACAGCGGCGACCCCCGGGCGTTGTGCGCCGTGGCCACGGCCGCGGTGAGCGGTGCGACCGAGGACGACGTGGCCGTGCTGGCCGTCGAGTACGCGCTACGGCCGAGCCGGTCGGCACGGATGGAGGTGCCCGCCGAGCCGACCGCGCCGAGCCGGGTCCGGCACTGGATGACCGCCCAGCTCACCGAGTGGCGGGTGGCCGAGTCGGTGATCGGCGCAGCCGTGCTGTGCACCAGCGAGCTGACCACCAACGCCCTGCTGCACGCCGGCACGGCGGCCCGGGTGGAGATCGACCTGAGTCCCGAGCGCCTGCTCGTGTCGGTCGCCGACACGGGTTCCCGTGGCACGGTCACCCGGGCCCGTACGGACACCCTGAGCAGCCGGGGCCGTGGGCTGGGCCTGATCGAGGAGTTGACCGACGCGTGGGGCACCGACCCCACGGTGCGGGGCTCGACGGTCTGGTTCGAGATCCTGACCCCGCCAGCCTGAGCGGTCAGGCCAGCCGGCGGGCCAGGGCCCGCCCGAGGTCACGGCCGGAACGCCACGCGGTCTGCACCCGGGGCTCGCCGAACGCGTCCCCGGCCAGCCCGATCCCGTCGTCGTCGAGATGGAAGCCGGCGTCCGATCGGGAGGTGGGCTTGGCGTACGTCCACCGGTGCACGTGCACGTGGTCGGCCCGGTCGGGCAGGGCGAGCAGGTCGCGTACGGCCGCCTCGACGGCCGGTGCGGCCGCGGTGGGCTGGGCGAGATGCCCGGCGGCGAACTCCGGTGTGGTGTGCGCGACCAGGACGGCAGCGCCGTCGCCGCGCCGGTCCCCGTCGTCGCAGATCAGACTGAGCAGCGGGTGGTCGTTGACGAAGGCGCCCCGGAAGGCGGTCCACCGCCGGGTGGGGAACCGCAGCACCGCCGCCAGCGTCGGCGACCACCGCTGCTGGCGCACCGTCTCGGTGGCGGCGGCGAGGGCCGGGTCGAGCAGCAGTGCGGCCTGCGGCCCGGGCATGGCCAGCACGACGGCCGCGCACTTGCGGCCGTCCACCGCCGGCCCCGGCTCGATCCCGAGCACCAGCCGGTTCACCACCACGGGCAGGTCCCGGGCCAGGTGCTCGACGAGCGAACGCAGCCCGCGGGGTGCGGCCCAGCGCATCGGGCCGGGCATCTCGCGCCGGCCACCGTCGCCGTACGCGACGAAGGTGTCCGTCCACTCGCGGGCCAGCCCGGCGGCCTGCCAGCCGCGTACCACCTCGGCGAAGTCCGGATCACTCACCGTCAGGTAGGCGGCGCCCAGGTCGGCGGGGCGGCTGTCGAAGCGCTTGCTGGCCATCCGGCCGCCGGTCACCCGCCCTCGTTCCCGGATCTCCACCGGTACGCCGGCGCGCCACAGCTCCCCGGCGCACGCCACGCCGGCGATCCCGGCACCGACCACCACCACACCCGCCCGGTCCAGACCCATCCGATGATCGTATGCGCCGCGCCCGCCCGGTCCCCGGTGCCGGCCCGCCGGGACGGCGTGTTGCATCGAGGCGGATAGTTCCGGAAGGTCTTCACAATCCCGCAACCGGCCCGTACCTTGGCGGACATGTGGGAGCGCTTCCACGCATATTTTTCGATGGCTACGAGGAGCAGACCATGAGAACCCGAAGCACGTTGGCCGTGGTCGGCGCCGCGGCGACGGCGCTGACCGTGGCCGCCACCGTCGGCGTGGGCGCGCTGCGGCCGGCGCCCGCCGCGGCCGCCGACTCCGCCTTCTACGTCGATCCGGCGACCAACGCCGCCCGGTGGGTGGCGGCCAACCCCGGCGACCCACGAACCGCCGTGATCCGGGACCGGATCGCCAACGTCCCGCAGGGCCGCTGGTTCACCACCACCAACACCTCGACCGTACGCGCCGAGGTGAACGCCCTGGTCACCGCAGCAGCCGCGGCGGGCAAGGTACCGATCATCGTCGTCTACAACATCCCCAACCGGGACTGCAGCGGCGCCAGCAGCGGCGGCGCGCCCAACCACGCGACCTATCGCCAGTGGGTCGACCAGGTCGCGGCCGGCCTGGCGGGCCGCCCGGCCACCATCGTCCTGGAGCCCGACGTGCTCCCGATCATGACCAACTGCCAGAACGCCAGCCAGCAGGCCGAGACGAGGGCGTCGATGGCGTACGCCGGAAAGGCGCTCAAGGCCGGCTCCGCCGCGGCCCGGGTCTACTTCGACATCGGGCACTCGGCCTGGCTCTCCGCCGGCGAGGCCGCCGCCCGGCTGACCGCGGCGGACATCGCCAACAGCGCCGACGGCATCTCGCTGAACGTGTCGAACTACCGGCGCTCCGCCGACGAGATCGGGTACGCCAAGTCGATCATCGCGGCGACCGGCATCTCCCGGCTGAGGGCGGTCATCGACACCAGCCGCAACGGCAACGGTCCCGCCGGCTCCGAGTGGTGCGACCCGCCGGGGCGGGCGATCGGCACGCCGAGCACCACCGCCACCGGCGATCCATCCATCGACGCCTTCCTCTGGGTGAAGCTGCCCGGCGAGGCGGACGGGTGCATCGCCGGAGCGGGCCAGTTCGTGCCCCAACGGGCGTACGACCTGGCCGTCGCGGCCGGCCCGGTGCCCACCACCGCTCCGCCGACGACCACCCCGCCCACCACCACACCGCCCACCACCACCCCACCGACGACCACCCCGCCCACCACCACGCCACCGACGACCACCCCGCCCACCGGCGGCTGCACGGTGACGTACACCCCGAACGTGTGGACCGGTGGCTTCACCGCCGAGATCCGGGTGACCAACCGCGGCGCCGCCCTCAACGGCTGGCGGCTCACCTTCACCGTCGGCTCCGGGGTACGCCTGACCAACGGCTGGAACGGCGAGTGGAGCCAGTCCGGCGACCGGATCGAGGTCCGCAACGTCGCCTGGAACGGCAGTCTGCCCAGCGGCGGCACGCTCAGCGTCGGCTTCCAGGGCACCTGGACGGGCACCAGCCTGCCGGCACCCGGCGGCTTCGCCCTCAACGGCATCACCTGCGCCTGATCGGCCCGTAGGGGCCCTTGCCACCGCCCGCTGCCGGGCGCGGGGGCAGGGGCCCTACGGGTGGCGACCGCTGGGCACCTGCTCGCCCGGTGACGGGCGCGGCTCGCGGGGCGGCCGGGTCGGGTGAGCGCGAGGTGACCGTCGATCGGCTCGGGATGCGGTGGGCGCGTTATCGCCGCCGTGCGGCGGGAACGCGATCACCGACGAAGGAGGAGACCCATGACCACACAGTCGAGTCCCTCGGCCTGGCAGCCGGGCGTGACGGGCGGCGGCACCCTCCCGTCGGGCCCCGGCGGTCGAACCGCGGCACCCAGTGGTGACGGGCACGGCCCGCAGGCCGGCCCACCGACCGTGACGATCGGTTCGTACCCGGACTATCCGTCGGCTCAGCGGCTGGTGGACTATCTGGCGGACAACCGGTTCCCGGTGGAACGGACCGCCATCGTCGGCACGAACCTGACCCTGGTGGAAACCGTGCTGGGCCGGATGACCACCGGGCGCGCGGCCCTGATCGGTGCCGGTACGGGTGCCTGGTTCGGTCTGTTCATCGGCCTGCTGTTCGGCATCTTCACCATCGCGAACTGGGTCGCGGTGATCCTGGCCGGCCTGGTCATCGGTGCCGTCTGGGGCGCGGTCTTCGGCGCCATCGCGCACGCGATGACGGGCGGTCGGCGGGACTTCACCTCCGCCAGTTCGCTGCGCGCCAGTCAGTACGCGGTGATCGTGGACGCGGACGTGGCCGAACAGGCCCGTCAACTACTGGGCCGGCTGCACCTCGGCGGCCGTACGCCGCAGACCGCGGCCTGACCCGCCGCAGCCCCACGGGCGGTCCCGCCAGGCGGGGCCGCCCGTTGCCGCACGTCTCGGGCAAGGCGAGGCCGACCGGTGCGGGGCAGACGTTCAGTCGGTGGCGAGACGGGCGTGCAGGTGCTCGTCGTAACGGCGGCCGTCGCCGTACCGGTGCGACTGCCGCAGGGTGCCCTCGGCCAGGTAGCCGGCCCGCTCGGCGACCCGACAGGAGGCCGGGTTGGCCACCGCGTGGCACAGTTCGATCCGGTCCAGCCGGAGTTCGACGAACGCCCACGCCGTGAGCCGGACGACCGCCGCCGAGGCGAGCCCGCGGCCCCGGGCGGCGGGCACCGTCCAGTAGCCGATCGAGGCGTCGCCCTCTTGGATCCGGTGCAGCGACACCGAACCGAGCAGCGTGTCCACGTCGGCCGGGTCGACCACCGCCAGCGAGACGTGGCCGCCGCCCGACCAGTCGGCACGCCGCCACACCCAGCGCCGGGCCGCCTGGAGGTCGAGCGCGTCGCCCTGCGGATTCCACTGGGCGATCGCCGGATCGTGGGACGCGTCGAGCACGGCGGGGGCGTCCGCGTCCCGCCAGGGGCGCAACAGCAGGCCGGGGCCGGTGAGTTCCACGACGGGAAAGTCTGGCACAGCCCGTCCAGGCTCGGCTCCGGCCGCGCACCGCGCCGGTTCCCCAGCCCGACCGGTGCACATCCTTCAAAGCTTCATCATCGGCCCCGGACACTGTCAGGAGCCGCCTGTGAGCTGGACCATCGAGTCGTTGTTCAAATTTTGAATACAGTGCTACCATGAGCGCATGACCGAGAGCCTGGACAGCGCCCGCCTGACCGCCTGGCGGGCCTACATCGAGGCCAGCCAGCGGTTGTTCACCCGACTGGAGGAGGATCTGCGCGTCGCCAGCGGGCTGAGCTTCGCCGACTACCACGTGCTGGTGCTGCTCTCCGAGGCACCGGGGCAACGACTGCGGATGGGCGAGCTGGCCGGCCGGTTGGTCTTCTCGCCCAGCCGACTGACGTACCAGGTCTCGTCCATGCAGCGACGCGGCCTGGTCGCCCGGCAGCCCTGTCCGGAGGACGGGCGGGGCAACGAGGCGGTGCTCACCGCCGCCGGGCTGCTGGCCCTGCGCGAGGCCGCACCGCACCACCTGCACTCGGTACGCACACACCTGATGGACGACCTCGACGACGCCGAGGTCGCCTGCCTGACCATGATCTTCACCCGGCTCGGTCGGCGGCTGCAGGGGGTCGACGACACCAACGCCGCCCTCGCCACCGCCCCCAGTGACAGTTGAAGGAGCCCCGATGCCCGCCATCACCGTCGACAACGTCCTCGTCCTGCCCCGGCTGCCGCGGCTCGACGAGTCCACCACGTTCCGGCCGGTCCGCCGGCTGACCACCGCGCCCAGCGGCTACGAGGGCGAGGGCTTCCCGGTGCGCCGGGCCTTCGCCGGGGTGCCGATGAGTGAGCTGGACCCGTTCATCCATCTGGACCAGATGGGCGAGGTCGACTACGCCCCCGGCGAGCCGAAGGGCACCTCGTGGCATCCGCACCGGGGCTTCGAGACCGTCACCTACATCATCGACGGGATCTTCGACCACCAGGACAGCCACGGCGGCGGGGGCACGATCACCAACGGCGACACCCAGTGGATGACGGCCGGCAGCGGCCTGCTGCACATCGAGGCACCGCCGGAGCATCTGGTGGTCAGCGGTGGCCTGTTCCACGGCACGCAGCTGTGGGTCAACCTGCCCAAGGCGGCCAAGATGAACCCGCCGAAGTACCAGGACATCCGCGGCAACCAGGCGGCGCTGCTCACCACGCCCGACGGCGGCGCGCTGATCCGGGTGATCGCCGGCGAGATCGCCGGGCACCAGGGGCCGGGTGCCACGCACACCCCGATCGCCGTCACCCACGTGACGGTCGAGCCCGGGGCGCAGGTCGACCTGCCCTGGCAGCCGGACTTCAACGCCCTGGTCTACGTGCTGGCCGGCCGTGGCACGGTCGGCAAGGATCAGCGCCCGGTGCACACCGGTCAGCTCGCCGTGCACGGGCCGGGCGACGCCCTGCGCTTCGCGGCCGACGCCCGCCAGGACAGCCACACCCCCGCCTTGGAGCTCTACATCATGGGCGGCCAGCCGATCCGGGAGCCGGTGGCGCACTACGGTCCATTCGTGATGAACACCCGGGACGAACTGATCCAGGCGTTCGAGGACTTCCAGGCCGGTCGGCTCGGGGTGATCCCGGCGAAGCGGCTGCCGCACACCGACGGTCAGGGCCCGCGCCCCTGATCGGCGCGACGGCCTCACGTGTGGGGGCGCCCCGGTGCGACCGGGGCGCCCCCACGGGCACCTCAGGAGACGGCGAATATGCCGGCCACGCCGAGGATGACCATCACCAATACGGCCAACAGCGCCCCTCGCTCACCCTCCACCGCCTGTTCACGGCGCTCGGTCACGAAGTTCGTCGTCTCGCCGGGCATGGTGGAGCCTCCTCGCTGATCGGCTAGGGGATCGGGAAGGCGGGAACGTCGAACGCTGTGGTCTCACCGCATCGGAACGTGTGCCAACCCGGTGTCTGTGTTACCCATCTCGACCAGCGGAAACCTCGCCGAGCCACGGATTTCACGAAACCCGGGCAGCTCCCCGGCGGAGCGGACGTCAGCGGGCTACCGGGTGGTCCACGACCCTGACGGCCGACCGCTGCGGCTCCGTGGCCGGCGCGGGCTCCAGCTCGCCGAGCACGGTCAGGCCGCCCGGGTACGCGAAGGAGGAACGCGGGGAGTAGTAGCCCCAGGCGATGGTCAGTGGATTCTCCGGCCGCAACGCGTAGATCGGGTGGTCGGGGTCGAGGAACTCCACCGATTCGATCTCGAAGGAGCTGACCGGTTCGGTGACCACCGGATAGATGCTGCTGACCAGCTGACCGTGCAGCGCGGTGAGGTACCGGTGGTGGCCGTTGCGCATGGCGTGCCCCGTCTCGCCGACGCGGACCCGGGCCCGGATCATCGGGGCGCCGTCGATGCCGGTCCCGGTGACCAGGGTGTCGCCGTGTGCGGTGATCGTGGTGTGGCCGGCCAGCGTGGGGGCGCCCCGGGCGAGGGCGTAGTTGCGGACCCGGTCGCTGGAGGTGACGTAGTGGGTCCACCAGCCACCCGGAGTCACCCCGTCTGGAGCGTCCATGCCGGCGAGGGTCACCCCGAGGTAGGTCAGCGAGTACGAACCGAAGCCGGAGGTCTGGCTCTCGTCGTCCACCACGTACTGGTTCATGAAGACCTGCCGGTCCGGGTGCGGCCGCAGCCCGGCCGGGACCAGCGCCGCCACCGCGTCCGGATCCGCCGGCAGCCAGCTGAAGTACAGCGTCCGGCAGTTCACGACGAGCTGGGGAACGGCAGGGTCGAGCACGGCACCTCCGATCAGGGCTGTACCCGCGACGCTAGGCGCAGTCCCATCGACGGGACAACGACGGAAAGGCGACAGTCGATCAGCGACCTCGCCCGGCACATCAGCCGGTCGGCCGGACGCCGCGCCCATCCGGCCGGACAACGTGGGGCGGGCGGCCATCCAGGCCTTGTCCAAACCGGCCAGCGGCACTGCGAACCAGACTCCGGACGCCCTTGACCATGTCGGCGCGATGACCGCTTTCGCGGCTTTCCATGCGATAAATAACTTAAGTACATCGTCCTTTCGGCTAGATTTTAGGGAGACGATCGGGCTAAGGTGACTCCCGAACGGACTAATTGCACTACACCAAAGCGTCACGTCTTGATCCGCGGACGAGGTGCAGGGAGGACCACCATGACCGCGCCAACGATCAGCGCGCCGGCGACCACACCGGCGACCGCGGCCCCGAAGCTCGATCCGAGGTCGCTCTCCGACAGCGCCACCGACCTGTTGAACGCGATGGCCGCGCTACCCGCCGGGCACCCGTCCCGCGCCGCACTGCGGGACCGCGCGATCGAGGCCTGGCTGCCGCTGGCCAACCACCTCGCCCACCGCTACAGCGGTCGCGGCGAGCCCACCGACGACCTCGCCCAGACCGCGGCCGTCGGCCTCATCAAGGCCATCGACAAGTTCGACCCCTCCCGGGGCGTCGACTTCGCCGGCTACGCGATCCCCACGATCATCGGCGAGCTCAAGCGGCACTTCCGCGACCGGACCTGGGACATTCGCGTCCCCCGACGGTTGCAGGAACTGCGGCTGGCCATCTCCGACGCCAACAGCTCGCTGCTGCAGACCCTGGGTCGCTCGCCGACGGTGGCCGACATCGCCGCCCACCTCAAGATCACCGAGGAAGAGGTCCTGGAGGGCCTGGAGGGCGCCCGCGCCTACAACGCCGTGTCGCTGTCCACCCCGACCGGCGACGGCGAGCGGGCGACCGAACTCGGCGACATGCTCGGCGGCGAGGACGGCGAGTTCGAGCTGGCCGAGTTGCGGGTGGCACTGGGCCCGGCACTGGCCACGCTGGACGAACGCGAGCAGAAGATCCTGACGCTGCGGTTCTACGGCAACCTGACGCAGTCGCAGATCGCCGAGCAGATCGGCGTGTCACAGATGCACGTGTCCCGGCTGCTGGCCCGGGCACTGACCAAGCTGCGGGGGCAGCTCGACGGGACGTACTAGGTAGGGGGTAGCGGCGAGGTGGCCGGGTCCTGAGGACCCGGCCACCTTCAGGCCCTGTGCCTGCGCCGCCTCAGCCGGCGACCGGCTCCCGCCACATCGGCCAGAACGGCGTTCCGTCGGGCAGCCGGAACGGCTCGGACCCCCGGTAGCCGTGCCGCGCGTACAGGGACCGGCTGATCTCGCTGCTCGCCTCCAGGTATCCCGGTACCCCGTTGGCGTCCAGCCAGGCGTGGTGGTGACGCAGCAGCGCCGTGCCGATGCCCTGGCCCTGGCGATCCGGCTGGACCGCCAGCAGCGCCAGATGATGATGATCCTCGTGCGGGTGGTTCGCGGCGAACAGCTCGTCGAGGTGGACGAAGCGCGGCGTCCACTCCCCGCACGCGGCGGCCAGCCGGGCGTCGTAGTCCTCCGGCGGCGGCAGCGGTTCACCGACCGACGGCAGCCAGACCGCCACCCCGGCCCGGTCCTCGGCGCCGAACACCAGACCGTGCCGCAGGGCATGCGCCACGATGATCTCGAAGTTGCCGGCCATCACCGCTTCCCGCTTGGCGTCGTCCGACACCAGCCACCGGGTGGCGTCCAGCACCATGAACGACTCGGCGATCCGCTCGGCCACCCACCGGGCGTCCTCCAGGCCGAGCTGCGTGATCGTCGGCTGGGTCACCGCCGCACCTCCGCGCTGGTCGACAGCGGCCCGGCGCCCGAGGGAGGTGCGACGACCGCCGTGGCACTCTCCGCGCCGAGGCCGATCCGGGCGTACGTGTCGGGCCGATTGCGCCGCAACGCCACCCCCCACAACGCGCCGAGCAGCGCCGCCACCGGGTAGACCGCCGGGAAGAGCCAGCGCAGCGGCGAGTCGGGCTCGACCCCGAGCAGGTTGGCGAAGTTCTGCACCGCCAGCACGATGATCGCGGTCAGCGCGATCGCGGCGATCCCCGGGGCGATCAGCCGCCGCCACAACGTCTCCTGCTCGCCGCTGCGGGCGAAGTACGCGATGATCGCGACCGCGGTGGTGGCGATCATCAGCAGCACCCCGAAGCCGCCACTGGTGCCGAGCCAGAAGAACAGCTGCAGGACCGGATCCCAGCCGTTGACTGCGTACAGCAGGATCACCAACAGGCCGAGCACGCTCTGCGCCAGCGAGGCGGCCCGCGGCGCACCGGTCATCGGCGAGGTCCGCCCGAACACCGCCGGCAGCACCCGCTCCCGGCCCAGCGCGAACGTGTACCGCGCGGTGGTGTTGTGGAACGAGATCATCGCGGCCAGCACCGAGGTCAGGAAAAGTGCCTGGCCGATGGTGAGGACGGTGTCGCCGAGGTGCGCCCCGGCCAGGTTGAAGATCAGCGCGACGCTCTGGGTGCCGGCCTCCTCGACGATGCGGTCCGGTCCGACGGCCACCGTCATGCTCCACGAGGAGAGCGCGTAGACCACGGCGATGATCGCCACGGAGAGGTAGGTGGCCATCGGCACGGTGCGCTTCGGGTCCTTGCTCTCCTCGCTGAACACCACCGAGGCCTCGAAGCCGACGAAGCCGAGGATCGCCAGCACCAGCACCGCACCGACGCCCGGCACGAAGAAGTTGTCCGGCGAGAACGCGGCGAAGCTGACGCTACCGCCGGCCGGGTTGCCCAGTTGGGCGAGGTCGAACACCACGATGACGGCGATCTCGGCGCACAGCAGTACGGCCAGCACCATCCCGTTGATGTCCACCCGGAGCAACCCGAGCACCCCCACCAGCGCCCAGGCCACCAGCGCCACGATCCACCACTGCGGCTGGATGCCGAACAGCCGGTCGAGCACCGGCTCGGCCGCGGCGCCGATGGCACCGTAGAGCCCGACCTGGAGGGCGTTGTAGGCGATCAACGCGACCCACGCGGTGCCCACCCCGGCCGGGCGCCCCAGCCCACGGGTGACGTACGCGTAGAAGGCACCGGCGTTGGCCATCCGGCGGGCCATCGCCACGTAGCCGGCGGAGAACAGGGCCAGCACGGCGGCGACCGCCAGGAAGGCCAGCGGGATGCCGAGCACCCCGATGACCCCGTAGCCGGTGGTGACCACACCGGCGACCACGGTCAGCGGCGCCGCGGCGGAGAGGACGAAGAAGACGACCGAGGGCACGCCGAGCCGGCCACGCGCCAGCGCCTCGGAGACGTTGCTTGGTCGTTCGGTTGTCGCTGTCGAGGACATGGACTGCTCCGGTTTGAGGGAGGGGGAAGGGGGTTACCGGGTCAGGGGATGCCGCGCAGCACGGCCGCACCCACGGCGGACTCCGTGTGCGCCACGAGTTCCTTCAGCGGAGCCGGCAGAGCCGGGATGATCAGGTTGAGCCGGTGGTGGGCGCGGGGGCCGGCGCTCCACAACACCTCGCGGGTCAATCCGGCGGCGGCGACCAGGCCGAGCAGCAGCGCGTCGGGCACGCTGGGCGGCTCCGCCCGCTCCAGCACCGCACGCAGGCGGGTGGCCGGCCAGGCGGCCACGTTGAGGTCGATGGGCAGATACGTGACGGTGGTCCGGAGCAGCCGCCGGTTCTCCTGCCGGCGCAGCACGCCGGCCCGGGCCAGCCGCTCCCCCACCGAGGTCACCGCGGTCTGGGCGAGGAAGCTCAGCCAGGTCCGGACCGCCTGGTGCTGGGCCTCGCCGATCAGCTGGTCCAGCACGGTGTGCGCCAGCGCGTCGGCCGGCGGACGCCGGTCGATCACGGTGACCTGACCCGAGGTGACGGTGATGTGTCCATAGAGGATCAGCTCACCGAGCAGCCCGCCGGCCAGACCGAGGCCGGCCGCTGCCGGATGCAGCTTCGCCTTGCCCCGGGTGTCGTTGTGTGCGATCAGGAAGAACTCGTCGGCGATGAGCAAACGTCCTCCCAGGCCGGCCGTCCATTAGTGATCGCTAACCCGGGAAAGGATGCACCTCCCGCAACTGCAATGCAACTCCCGTTTTTCACGGTTGCACTCCGTGCAGTCGCGACCTGCGCATCTGGCCGTGACAGACTCGGACGGTGACCGCGAGCCCCACCGTCCGCCGCCGCCGCATCGCCCGGGAACTGCGCCAGTTGCGCGAACGCGCCGGGATGACCCTGGATGTCGCCGCCCGGCAACTGGACATGTCCAAGAGCAACCTGTCCCGCATCGAGAACGCCCAGATCGGCATCAAGCCGCGCGACGTACGCGCGGCGCTGGCGCTGTACCAGGTGACCGGCAACGACGCCGAGGCACTCATCGAGATCGCCCGCGGCGCCCAGCAGCGCGGCTGGTGGCAGCACTACAGCGACGTACTGCCGGAGTGGTTCGAGTTCTACGTCGGCCTGGAGGCCGAGGCGGCCACCCTGCGCACGTACGAGGCCGAGGCGGTGCCCGGCCTGCTGCAGACCGAGGCGTACGCCCGGGAGATCTACCGGCGAACGGCGGGCGAGGACGACCTGGATCGCAAGGTGGCCGCCCGGCTGCGCCGGCAGGACGTGCTGCGTAACGAGGACTCCCCAGTGGAGCTGTCGGTCGTGTTGAACGAGGCAGTGTTGCTACGCCCCGTAGGCGGCCGGGCCGTCATGGCTGGGCAGCTCACCCACCTTGAGGCCGTCGCTCATCTACCGAACGTCACCATGCAGGTACTTCCGTTCGAGGCCGGTGGTCATCCCGCGATGAACTCGCCGTATGTGATCCTCACGTTCGCCGACGCGGCCGACGCCGCCGTGGTCTACCTGGAAAATCTCACGACAGGCCTGGCACTGGAGGAGGCCGGACAGGTGCGCTCGTATAGCCTTGTGCACGAGGAGCTGCGCCGGCTGGCGCTCGATCCGGCGGCGTCTTTGGTCCGCCTGAAAGAAGCTGCTCGCTACTTTACGTGACCGCTGCAGCGCGGTCACTCTCGGTATCGACGAAGGGATCGCGATGACCGCGCTCGACCTGTCCCGGGCGGAGTGGCGCACCAGTAGGCGCAGTGTGGGCAACGGCAACTGCGTCGAGGTCGCCACCGTCGACGGTCGGATCGCGGTACGCGACAGCAAGGATCGCCACGGGCCGATCCTGGCCTTCCCTCCGCCGGCCTGGAACGCCTTCGTCGCTGGCCTCGGCGAGGCCCGCACCCGCTGATCCGCCGGCGGGCAGACGCCGGACACACCAAACTGATCCCGGCAGGCCTGCACGGGACGCGTCGACTGGTGGCCGAGGGCCGGTGCGAGACTGGGCCGTGCTTTCCGACGTGCCCATCGACCTGCCAGTCCGACCCGCGCTGCCGTCGTTGGTGGCGGCACTGCGCTCGGTGGGCGCCGCCGTCCTGGTCGCCCCGCCGGGCACCGGCAAGACCACCCTCGCCCCGCTCGCGGTGGCCGACGCGGTCGACGGTCGGGTGATCGTCGCCGAACCGCGCCGGCTGGCCGCCCGCGCGGCGGCTCGCCGGATGGCGGCCCTGCTCGGCGAACGGGTCGGCGACCGGGTCGGGTACGCGGTGCGCGGTGAGCGCCGGGCCGGCCCGCAGACCCGGGTCGAGGTGGTCACCACCGGGCTGCTGGTCCGCCGGCTGCACCACGACCCCGAACTGGCCGGCGTCGGCGCGGTGCTGCTCGACGAGTGCCACGAACGGCAGCTCGACGCCGACCTCGCGCTCGCCTTCGCGGTCGAGTCCCGGGCCGCGCTGCGGCCGGACCTGTGGCTGGCGGCGATGTCCGCGACCCCGCAGGCGGATCGCTTCGCCGCCCTGCTCGGCGGTGCGGCACCCGCGCCGGTCGTCCGGGCGGCGTCGGCGCTGCACCCGGTGACCCGGGTCTGGGCGCCGCCGTCCCGGCCGCTGCCGCCGCCCGGCGCGGGGCCGGTGGACCGGGCCCTGCTGGACCACGTCGCGGCCACCGTCCGGCGGGCCCTGCGGGAACGCGAGGGCGACCTGCTGGTCTTCCTGCCCGGAGTGGGCGAGATCGGCGCCATCGCCGGCCGGCTGGCCGACCTGCGCGACGACGTCGACGTGCTGCGGTTGCACGGCCGTCAGGGCGGCACCGAACAGGACGCCGCCCTGCGGGCGGGGCAACGGCGGCGGGTGGTGCTGGCCACGGCGGTGGCGGAGAGCAGCGTGACCGTGCCGGGCGTGCGGACAGTGGTGGACGCCGGACTGTCCCGGGTGTCCAGACTGGACCTGGCTCGGGGGCTGGGCGCACTGGTCACCGTGCCGGTGTCCCGGGCCGCGGCCACCCAGCGGGCCGGCCGGGCCGGCCGGGAGGCGCCCGGCCACGTCTACCGCTGCTGGTCGCAGGCCGCGCACGAGCGGCTGCCGGCGCAGCCGGAGCCGGAGATCGCCACCGCCGACCTCACCGGGTTCGCCCTGGAGCTGGCCGCCTGGGGTTCCCCCGACGGCATCGGGCTCGCCCTGCCCGACCCGCCCCCGGCGGCGGCGATGACGGTGGCCAGGGAGACGCTGTCCACTCTGGGCGCGCTCGACCCGGACGGCCGGATCACCGCGCGGGGCCGGGCGATCGCCGCCGCCGGAGCGCATCCCCGATTGGCCCGGGCGCTGCTCGACGGAGCCGACCGGGTGGGCGCCGAGCGCGCCGCCGAGGTGGTGGCGCTGCTCGCCGAGGAGACGGTGGCCGGGCCGGGCGACGACCTCGCCGCCGCCTGGCGCCGGCTTCGCGCCGGCACCGACCCGGCCGCCACCGCACGCTGGCGCACCGAGACGCGTCGGCTGCGCGCCGCCCTGCCGGCCGGCGCGCCGCCGCCGGGCACGAGTACCGGGCCGGAGGCCGGTGCACCGGTGCCGCTGCCCGATGACCTCGCTGCCGGGCTGCTGGTCGGGCTGGCGTACCCCGAGCGGCTGGCCCGGGCGCGGCGACCCGGCGGCTCCGCGTACCTGATGAGCGGCGGGACCGCGGCGGAGCTGGCACCGGGGTCGGCGCTGGCCGGTGCCGACTGGCTGGCCGTGGCGGTGGCCGACCGCTCCCCCGGCGCGCCGACCGCTCGGGTCCGGCTCGCCGCCGGCCTTGACGAGGCAACCGCCCGCGAGGCCGGCGGGCCGCTGCTGCGCGCGGACCGGGAGGTCGGCTGGTCGGGTACGGACGTGGTGGCCCGGGAGGTGGTCCGGCTGGGCGCGATCGAGCTGGTCGAGCGCCCGCTGCGCCGGCCCGACCCAGACGAGGTCACCGCGGCCCTGCTGGACGGCCTGCGCAGCACCGGTCTCGACCTGCTGACCTGGACCCCGGCGGCGCGGGCGCTGCGCGAGCGGCTGGCGTTCTGCCGGCACGCGCTCGGCGACGACTGGCCGGATGTCTCCGACGCGGCGCTGCTGGCCGGTGCGGCGGACTGGCTCGGCCCGGAGCTGGCCGCCGCCCGCCGCCGGGCCGACCTGGCCCGGATCGACGTGGCCGGGGCGCTGCGCCGCCAGGTGCCGTGGCCGCTGGCCGGGCGGCTGGACGAGCTGGCCCCGGAACGGATCACCGTGCCCAGCGGTTCCCGGATCAGGGTGGACTACGCCGACCCGGCCGCGCCGGTGCTCGCGGTCCGGCTCCAGGAGACCTTCGGCTGGACGGACGCGCCGCACGTCGCGGGCGGCCGGGTGCCGGTGCTGCTGCACCTGCTCTCCCCGGCGGGCCGGCCGGTGGCGGTCACCGCCGACCTGGCGTCGTTCTGGCGCTCGGGCTATCGGCAGGTCCGGGCCGAGCTGCGCGGGCGCTACCCGCGCCATCCCTGGCCGGAGGATCCGACCACGGCCACGCCCACCCGGCAGGCCGCGCGCCGGCGCTGAGGCGTCAGTCCTCGTCGACCACGTCGGCGACGACCACGGTGATGTTGTCCGGGCCGCCGGCGCGCAGCGCCAGGTCGATCAGCCGCCGCGCGCACGCTTCCCGGTCCGGGTGGTCGGCCAGCACTTCGGCGAGGGTGTCGGCGCGGACGACGTTGGACAGCCCGTCGCTGCACAGCAGCCAGCGGTCGCCGGCCCGGGGCAGCATCGTCGCGTACGTCGGGGAGACCTCGTCGCCCTGCAACGCCTGGGTGACCACGGCCCGGCGGGGGTGGCTGCCGGCCTGGTCGGGGGTGATCAGGCCCTGGTCGACGAGCATCTGCACGAAGGTGTCGTCGCGGGTGATCTGCTTGAGCACGTTCTCGCGGAACAGGTACGCCCGGGAGTCGCCCACGTGGGCCAGTGCCAGGCAGCTGCCGGTACGCGCGAACAGCAACGCGGTCAGCGTGGTGCCCATCCCCTGCCGCTGCGGGTCCTCGGTGACCGCCTCACGAATCCGGGTGGTGGCCAGCTGGATGCCACTCTGCAGCGCGGCGACCAGAGCGTCCTCCGGGGTCGCCAGGTCCAGCGGCGCCACCGCCTCGATGGCGATGGCGCTGGCCAGGTCGCCCGCGGCCATGCCACCCATGCCGTCGGCGACGGCGACCAGCCAGGTGCCGGCGTGCAGGGCATCCTGGTTCCCGCTGCGGATCAGCCCACGGTCGCTCGTCCCGGCGGAACGCAGCTTCAGGGTCATGGCACGCAGCCTGCCAGGCGAAGGGCGCGATTGTCTCTAGGAGATCAGGACGGCTGGGCGTGGCGCGGCGAATCTCACTGCCGGAGGACCCCGATCCCCATCGGACGGGATCGATTGACAGGGTCCGCCGTGCCTGGAAACATGCCCGATATCTGGGAGCGCTCCCAGAATCCCCACCACCACGCACGTCCCGTCCCGCTCGTCGGAAGGACTCCCCCGTGACGCCATCCCGACGTCGTCTCGCGGTGCTCGCCGCGGCGACCACCGTGGCGCTGGCCGGCGCTTCCGCCGGCCCGGCCCACGCCGATCCCCCGGCCGACGCCCCCGAACAGATCACCAACGGCGACTTCAGCGCCGGCGTGTCACCCTGGTTCTCCTACGGCACCGGCCCGCTCGGGGTGACCGACGGCCAGCTCTGCACCACCGTCCCCGGTGGGCTGGCCAACCCCTGGGACGCCGGCATCGGCCAGGACGGCGTCCCGCTGATCGCCGGCGCCGAGTACACCCTCAGCTTCGATGTCACCGCGACCCCCGGCAGCTCGGTCAACGCCGTGCTGCAACTCGGCAACGCCCCCTACACCGGCTACTTCTCCGTCAACGCCGCCGCCACGCCGGCCCAGCAGCGCATCGAGCGGACCTTCGTCGCGCCCAGCGACGACTCCCGCGCCCAGCTGATCTTCCAGGTCGGCGGCAGCGCCGCGGAGCAGACCGTCTGCCTGGACAACGTCTCGCTGCGCGGCGGCAACCCGCCCGAGCCGTACGTGCCGGACACCGGCCCGGCGGTCCGCGTCAACCAGGTCGGCTACCTGCCCGCCGGGCCGAAGAACGCCACCGTGGTCACCGAGGCGACCACGGCCCTGCCCTGGCAGCTGCGCGCCGCCTCCGGCACCGTGCTCGCCAGCGGCACCACCACCCCGCGCGGGGCCGACCCGGCCTCGGCGCAGAACGTGCACTCGGTCGACTTCTCGGCGCACCGCACGCCGGGTCGGGGGCTGACACTGGCCGTGGACGGCGAGGTCAGCCACCCGTTCGACATCTCCGGCACGCTCTACGACCAGCTCCGCTCGGACGCGTTGCAGTTCTTCTACATCCAGCGCAGCGGCATCGCCATCGACGGCAGTCTGGTCGGCGCCGAGTACGCCCGGCCGGCCGGACACCTGGGCGTCGCCCCCAACCAGGGCGACACCGACGTGCCCTGCCAGGCCGGCGTCTGCGACTACCGCCTCGACGTGCGCGGCGGTTGGTACGACGCGGGCGACCACGGCAAGTACGTGGTCAACGGCGGCATCGCCACCTACCAGTTGCTGAGCACCTTCGAGCGGACCAAGAACGCCGCCACCGCCGGACACGGCGCCGCCCTGGCCGACGGCACCCTGCGGGTGCCCGAACGCGACAACGGGGTGCCGGACATCCTCGACGAGGCCCGCTGGGAGCTGGAGTTCCTGCTGCGCATGCAGGTACCGGCCGGCAAGCCGCTGGCCGGAATGGCCCACCACAAGATCCACGACCGGAACTGGACCGGGCTGCCGCTGCAACCCGAGGACGACCCGGAGCCTCGGGAGCTGCACCCGCCGTCCACCGCCGCCACCCTGAACCTGGCCGCCGTCGCCGCCCAGTGCGCCCGACTGTTCGCCCCGTACGACACGGCGTTCGCGCAGCGCTGCGGCACCGCGGCGAAGACCGCGTACGCCGCGGCCAAGGCCAACCCCAACCGGTACGCCAGCGGGGCAGACAGCAACGGCGGCGGTGCGTACGACGACAGCAACGTCACCGACGAGTTCTACTGGGCGGCCGTCGAGCTGTACCTGACCACCGGCGAGCGCAGCTACCTGACCGACCTGACCGCCTCGCCGCACCACACCGGCAACGTGTTCGACGCCCGTGGCTTCGGCTGGCAGAGCGTCGCCGCGCTGGGCCGGCTGGACCTGGCGACCGTGCCCAACGGGCTGCCGGCCGCCGAGCTGACCCGCATCCGGGCCTCGGTCACCGCCGCCGCCGACGGCTACCTCGCCGAGATCCGCCGCCAGGCGTACGGGCTGCCGATGCCCGGCGACGCCGGCAGCTACTTCTGGGGCGGCAACAGCAACGTGATCAACAACGCGATCGTGCTGGCCACCGCCTTCGACCTGACCGGTGCCGCGAAGTACCGGGACGGGGCCGTGCAGGCGATGGACTACCTCCTCGGCCGTAACGCGCTGAACATCTCGTACGTGACCGGGTGGGGCGAGCACGCGGCGGAGAACCAGCACAGCCGGATCTTCGGCCACCAACTCGACCCGAGCCTGCCGAAGCCGCCCGCCGGGTCGCTGGCCGGCGGCCCGAACGCCGACCTGCAGGACCCGTTCGTGCAGCAACTGCTCGCCGGCTGCGCGCCGATGTTCTGCTTCGTCGACGACATCAACTCGTACTCGACCAACGAGGTGGCGATCAACTGGAACTCGGCGCTGGCCTGGATCGCCTCGTTCCTGGCCGACCAGGGCGACGCCCGGGCGGTCCCGCCGCCAACCTGCGCGGTGACCTACACCAACTACGGCTTCTGGCACGGCGGCACCGGCTTCACCGCTCAGGTGACCATCCGCAACACCGGCACGACCACCCTGAACGGTTGGACCGCCCGGTTCGCGTTCACCGGTGACGCGAAGGTGCGCGAGGCGTGGATGGCGAACGTGACGCAGTCCGGTGCCACGGTGACCGCGAAGAACGAGTCGTACAACGCCCGGATCGCCCCGGGCGGCACGGCGATGTTCGGCTTCAACGCCACCACCGCCGGCGGCGCCAACCCGTCCCCGGCCCTGATCACGGTCAACGGCGCTGCCTGCGCCGTCTCCTGATCCCCCGGGTGGGCGCCGTCGGCGACCGGCGCCCACCCGGGCCTCCCCGGCAGTACGGAACTCCGGACTGTCCCCCGGCCCGCTGATAGCGTCGATCGCGGATGCGGAACGGGGGCCACGACGCATGTTCGACGGTTTCGAGGAATTCGACATCCCCACCTCGGGCGCGACGATTCACGGACGCCGCGGTGGCAGCGGACCGCCGGTGCTCCTCCTCCACGGCATTCCGGAAACGCACCTCATGTGGCACCGGGTGGCACCCCACCTCGCCGAGCACTACACGGTGGTCGCCACCGACCTGCGCGGCTACGGTGACAGCGCGAAGCCACCCAGCACTGCCGACCACGAGCCCTACAGCATGCGGGCGACGGCTCGGGACCAGGTCGAACTCATGCGGGCGCTCGGCCACCACCAGTTCCGGGTCGTCGGCCACGACCGCGGGGCACGGTGCGCCTACCGGCTAGCGCTCGACGAGCCCGACGCCGTCATCCGCCTGGCGGTGATGGATGTCATCCCGAGCGGCGATGCCTGGCGCCGCGCCGACCGCAGGTTCAGTCGCTCGTACTGGGTCTGGTCGTTCCTGGCCGCGCCGGAGCCAGTGCCGGAGCAGTTCATCGGCGCCGCGCCGGAGGTACTGGTCAACTTCATGCTCGACCAGTGGCCGGAGGTGAAGGACGCCTTCCCGGCCAAGGTGCGCGCCGCCTACCTGGAAAAGTTCCGCGACCCGGCCACCGTCCACGCGATCTGCGAGGAATTCCGGGCCGCCGCGACCGTGGACTTCCAACAGGACGAAGCGGACCGCGGCAAGCGGAAGATCGCCTGCCCGGTGCTCTTCCTCTGGAGCCAGCGCGGTTCCGTCGCGCAACTCTACGAAGATCCCCTTGCCATCTGGCGAGAGTGGGCCGACGACGTTCGCGGCGGCCCGGTGCCGGTCGGCCACTTCATTCCCGAAGAGGCTCCCGAGGAGACCGCCCGACAGCTGCTGGACTTCCTGCGGTAGCGGGAAGCGGCATGCCGGTCGGCACCCTCGCCGGGCCGCCGGCATCCTCGGTGTAGCAGCATGGCGGCCATGACCGACCAACCGACTTTCCGGCTGCGTCCGGGTGGGCCGGCGGACGCGCCGGCGGTGCTGCGGCTGCTCGACGACGCCACCGCCTGGCTGGTGGCGCGGGGCCGCACCGGCCAGTGGGGCACCGAGCCGGCCTCGACCGATCCGCGCCGCATCGCCCAGGCCGACGCGTGGGCCAGCGGCGGCGGACTCTGGTTGGCGCAGACCGCGGACCGGCCGGTCGGTGCGCTGGTGGTCGGCGCGGCGACGGAGTACGTGCCGCCGGCGACCGAGCCCGAGCTGTACGTGAACCTGCTGGTCACCGGCCGGACGCACGCCGGGGCGGGAATCGGCGGCCGGCTGCTGGCGCACGCCGCCGAGTTGGCCCGGGAGCGCGGCGTGGGGCTGCTCCGGGTGGACTGCTACGCGGGCGACGACGGCGCGCTGGTGCGCTGGTACGAGCGGCAGGATTTCACCGCCACCGACCCGTTCACGGTGGAGCGTCCGGGCCGCCCGCCCTGGCCGGGGCAGGTCCTCGTCCGGCGGCTGGACTGAGCGCGGCTACTCGGCGTGGGCGCCGGCGCCGGCCGAGGCCACGCCCTCGCCGACCCAGACCGTCTTGACGTTGCAGAACTCGTGCATGCCCTGGGCCGACAGTTCCCGGCCGTAGCCGGAGTTCTTCACCCCGCCGAACGGCAGCTCCGGGTAGGACGTGGTCATGCCGTTGATGAAAACGGCCCCCGCCGCCAGGTCGGTGGCGAAGCGCTCCTGCTCCTGCGGGTCGCGCGTCCAGGCGTTCGCCCCGAGGCCGTACGCGGTGCCGTTGGCCAGCTCGATCGCCTCGTCGTACGACGAGACCCGGTACAGCCCGGCGACCGGCCCGAACACCTCCTCGGCCCACATCCGCATCCCCGGGGCCAGGTCGGTCACCACCGTCGGCGGGTAGAACCAGCCCTCGCCGGCCGGCTTGTCCCCGCCGCACAGCACCGAGGCTCCCTTGTCGACCGCGTCGCACACCTGGGCGTCGACCTCGGCGCGACCCCGCTCGGTGGCCAGCGGCCCGACGTCGGTGCTGTCGTCCATCGGGTCGCCTACGCGCAGTGCCGACATCCGGTGCGCGAAAGCCTCGGCGAAGGCTTCGTAGAGGTCGGCGTGCACGATGAACCGCTTGGCCGCGATGCAGGACTGGCCGTTGTTCTGGCAGCGGGCGGTGGTGGCCACCTCGGCGGCCAGTTCCACGTCGGCGGAGGGCATCACCACGAACGGGTCGCTGCCACCCAGTTCCAGCACGGTCTTCTTCAGCTCCCGGCCGGCGATCTGGGCGATCGACCGGCCGGCGGCCTCGCTGCCGGTCAGCGTGGCGGCGCGTACCCGCGGGTCGCGCAGGATCCGGTCCACCGCGTCGGAGCCGACCAGCAGGGTGGTGAACGCACCCTCGGGGAACCCGGCGCGGCGGAACACGTCCTCCAGCAGCAGTGCGGTCTGCGGCACGTTGGAGGCGTGCTTGAGCAGCCCGGTGTTGCCGGCCATCAACGCCGGCGCGGCGAAGCGGATGACCTGCCAGAGCGGGAAGTTCCAGGGCATCACGGCGAGCACCGGCCCGATCGGCTGGTAGCGGACGAACGCCCGGGTGGCGGAGACCGCTCGGGCGTCCGCCGGCTGGTCGGCGAGGAACTCCGCCGCGTGGGCGGCGTAGAAGCGGCAGGCGGCGGCGCACTTGGTGACCTCGGCCTTGGACGCGGCGAACGTCTTGCCCATCTCGGTAGTCATCAGTCGGGCGATCTCGTCCCGCTCCGCCTCCAGCAGGTCGGCCGCCGCGTTCAGCCACCGTCCCCGCTGCTCGATCGTGGTCCCGCGCAGCTGTCGATGCGCCAGGTCGGCCCGTTCGATCGCGCCGTCGATCTGCTCGTCGGACATCGCCCCGTACGTCTTGAGCACCTGCCCGTTGACGGGGTTGGTGGTGGCGATGGTCATGAGGGCTACTCCCGTCACTCGAAGAGCGAGTGCCGCACGCCGGGCTCCTCCCGGCGGCGGGCGGCGCGGCGACGTTGGATGACGGCCAGGTCGACGACGGCGACCACCGCGAAGACGACGCAGACGACGCCCAGCCAGACCAGCGCGGCGCGGAACGCCAGCACCGCGAACACGGTCATGATGACGAGCCCGAAGCTGGCCAGCACGAGCCTCAGATTCAGCGCGCTGTAGGCGTGACCGACCGTGCCGCGGGCACGCCGGGGCTGTGATCTCGTCATCACCCCCACCTACCCCGAGGCGTCGGGGATAACCGTCGACGCCGGGCCCGGATCGCCCCACGGCACGCGGGTGGTGCGTTGCGTTACATCGACCCCTTCTGAGCCGGCCTATCCGGCCACCGGCGGGGAACATGGAGGGCATGACCGTGAGCCACGCAGCGCCGGTGACCGTCGCCGTCGCCCGACGCGCCGACCCCGCCCGCACCGACGAGATGGTGGCGTGGATGCGGGCCGGCACGGCGCTGGCCGAGGCGTTCCCGGGTTTCCTCGGCGCCGGGTGGGTACGCAGCGCCCCGGGGTCGGGCGAGTGGCACATGCTCTACCGCTTCGCGGACCAGGACACGCTGCGTCGCTGGGAGGAGTCGCCGCAACGACACTGGTGGCTGACCTCGGCGCAGGGCATCGTCGAGCACACCCGGATCGAGCGGCGGACCGGCATCGAGGGCTGGTTCGACCCGCCGCGCGAGGAGATCGTCGAGCGGCTCGACGCGGCGCCGACCGTACCGCCGTCGCCGCCGCGCTGGAAGCAGGCGGTCACCATCTGGCTGGCGTTCTTCCCGCTCAGCCTGACCGCCACCCTGCTGACCGGGCGGCTCCTGCCGGGCCTGCCCACCCCGGCGCGGGTGCTGGTCATGACGCTCACCCTGACCCCGCTGATGACGTACCTGGTGCTGCCCCGGATCACCCGGGTCCTGCAATGGTGGCTGCACGGGCAGCGGGCGCCCTGGCGCATATCACGCTGACCGACGCCACGACAGCCCTCTGCCGCATCCCCGACAACAGCGCGTGACCATCAACCAACCCACGCGTAGAGTCACGATGCCGTCGCTCTGCGCTGTGAGGCTGGGGAAGTCATGCCTGGACGCTGGACCACCGCCGTCGTCAGCCTGCTCGCACTGGTCGCGCTGGCCTGCGACGCGGGCGGCGAGGCGGCACCCCGGCCGACCCGCGGCACACCACCGCCCGGCACCCCCAAGGTGGTCGCGGCGCTCGGCGACTCGATCACCTCCGGGTTCGGCTCCTGCCTGGTGCTGACCTCGTGCGAACGCAACTCCTGGTCGACCGGGGACGGGCTGCGGGTCGACAGCCACTACCGCCGGCTACTCGACCGCAACCCGGCGCTGCGCGACAAGGCGTACAACCACGCCCGCCCGGGAGCCCGGGCCGCGGCGCTGCCCGGCCAGGCCGAGGCGGCGGTACGCGACCGCGCCGACTACGTGACCGTGCTGATCGGCGCCAACGACGCCTGCCGGGGCACCATCGACGCGATGACCCCGGTGGCCGAGTTCCGGGCCGAGGTCGACCGGGGGCTGCGGGTGCTGCGCGAGGGCCGCCCGAAGGCCCGCGTCCTGGTCGTCAGCATCCCCGACCTGTACCGGCTGTGGCAGGTCGGCCACGACGACCCGCGTGCGGTGCGGGCCTGGCGGCGTGGCGTCTGCCCGGCGCTGCTGGCCGAGCCGGCCTCCGACGCGCCGGACGACCGGGCCCGCCGGGCGGCGTTCCGGGAACGGATCGACGCCTACAACAGTCAACTGTCGGCCGCCTGCCGGGCGTACGGCTCCCGCTGCCGGTACGACGGGGGCGCCGTGCACCGGGTCCGGTTCGACCTGGACCTGGTCAACGCCCTGGACTACTTCCACCCCAACACCGCCGGCCAGTCCCGCCTCGCCGACGTGACCTGGCGCTCCTCCGGCTACGCCGACTGAGCGGACCGCCGGTCAGGGGCGGCGGGGCGCCGGGATACGGGGGTTGCCGTGCTGGCGGTAGAGGGCCCGGGATCGCTCGGCGAGGTTCCTGGTCGCCGAGGAGTTCGCCCAGGTGCCCAGGATAATCGCCGCGCCGGGGACAACCTTGGCGAAGACCCGCTTCGCCGCGCGTACCCCGGCCATCTGGGCGAGCCGGACGCCGAGCCGCAGCATCACCCGGCCCAGTGGCGCCTGCCCACCGCCGCCGAACAACGCGCCGGCCCGCTCCCGGCCGGCCGCGACCCCCAGCGCCAGCCGGGCGCTCGCGGCGACCTTGTGCACCCGCTGCAGGACCAGCAGATCGGCGGCCCGGTCGGGGTGCACCGGGTCCACCCCGTACGCGGCGGCGATGTGCAGCACCATCCGGGCCTGGGTCCAGGCCAGCACCCCCACGTCGATCACCGCGCCCGGCAGCCCGGCGGCGCCGGACACGGCACCGGAGAGCCGGGCCCGGTTCACGAACCGGCGTACCGCCTGCTCGGCGAGGTTCTCGGCGGTCGCGTCGGGTTGCTCGGCGCGGGCCTGCCGGGCCCACTGCGCCGCCTCCGGCCCGAGCCGACGTACCGCTTCGACCGCGAGGTGCTCGGCAGCGTACTGCGGATCCCGGCGCATCCGGTCCCAGAGCGTGGCCGGCAGTGCCTCGGTGGCCTCGCCGGTCGGCGTGGGTCCGGGCGAGGCAGGGGTGACGGGCTGACCGTCGGCGGCGGTGGGTTCGCTCATCCGTCTCCTTCGCTGGCGCTGCTCCATGTGTACCCCGACGCGGCAACGCCCTTCCCGGTACCGGTACGCACCGGTACCGGGCCGGCCGGCCCGGCGCGGCAGGAATGCATCAGGATGGCGGGTACGTTCTGGCGATCGGGGCCGCCGTCAACCCGGCGACCCGTTACGCACATCCAGGGAGGCCGCACCGGTGCTCGACCCACACGAGCTATACGAACTCACCGACGATCTGCCCGACCTCGGACAACCGGTCATGATCCAGGCGCTCACCGGTTTCGTCGACGCCGGTAACGCGAGCCGGCTGGCCCGCGAACAGCTGTTCACGTCGCTGGAGTCCCGTCCGATCGCCCGCTTCGACCTGGACCAGCTGTTCGACTACCGCTCCCGTCGCCCGGTGATGACCTTCGTGGAGGACCACTGGGAGAGCTACGACGCGCCGGCGCTGGAGCTGCACCTGCTGCACGACGACGACGAGACATCGTTTCTGCTGCTCACCGGGCCCGAGCCGGATCTGCAGTGGGAGCGGTTCGTGGCCGCCGTCGCCGGGCTCGCCGCCCGGCTGGACGTACGGCTCACCGTCGGGCTCAACTCGATCCCGATGGCGGTGCCGCACACCCGCCCGACCGGGGTGACCGCGCACGCCACCCGGCGCGACCTGATTGCCGGTTACGAACCGTGGCTGCAACGGGTCCAGGTCCCCGGCAGCGTGGGCCATCTGCTGGAGTTCCGCCTGGGCGAAGCCGGCCGCGACGCGCTGGGCTTCGCGGCACACGTGCCGCACTACGTGGCGCAGGCCGAGTACCCGGCCGCCGCCGAGGTGCTGCTGGCCTCCGTGTCCCGCAGCACCGGGCTGCTGCTGCCCCGTGACGGGCTGCGTTCGTCCGCCGAGGTGATCCGGGTGGAGATCGACCGTCAGGTCGCGCAGAACGACGAGGCCGCCGCGCTGGTCCTGGCCCTCGAGGAGCAGTACGACGCGTACGCCCGCGGCCGCAGCGGCCAGAACCTGCTCGCCGCGGAGAGCGGCCCGCTGCCCACGGCGGAGGAACTCGGCGCCGAGCTGGAGCGGTTCCTCGCCGAGCAGACCCGCCCCAACAACGACACCCCCTGAGATGCAAGGAGGGGCCCCTTGTTAACGCCTGGTGCATAGCAGGGGCCCCTTGTTAACACCGCACCCCGTCGCGCCGTGCGGCGGCACGCGGACCGGGCTGGGATGCGGCAGGCTGGCAGCATGCGCCTGGCGACCTGGAACGTGAACTCGGTGAAGGCCCGCCTGCCCCGGCTGCTCGACTGGCTGGCCGGCACCGGGCCAGACGTGGTCTGCCTGCAGGAGACCAAGTGCCCCGACGGCGCCTTCCCGGTGGCCGAGGTGGGCGAGCTGGGGTACACGGTGGCCAGCCACAGCGACGGACGGTGGAACGGGGTGGCCATCCTGTCCCGGGTCGGCCTGGCCGACGTCACGGTCGGCTTCCCCGGCGAACCCGGGTTCCCCGAGCCGGAGGCCCGGGCCATCGCGGCCACCTGCGAGGGCCTGCGGGTCTGGTCGGTGTACGTGCCGAACGGCCGTACCCCCGAGGACCCGCACTACGCGTACAAGCTGGCCTGGCTGGCGGCGCTGCGGGACGCGCTGGACGCCGAACTGACCGGCGGACCGGCCCTGGCCGTCTGCGGCGACTTCAACGTCGCCCCGACCGACGCCGACGTGTGGGACCCGGCGCTGTTCGCGACCTCCACGCACGTCACCCCGGCCGAGCGGGCGGCCCTCGCCGCGCTGCGCGACCTCGGCCTCACCGACGTGGTGCCCACCCCGATGAAGGGACCACACCCGTTCACCTACTGGGACTACCGGGCCGGGATGTTCCACCAGAACAAGGGCATGCGGATCGACCTGGTGTACGCCTCGGCGCCGGTGGCCCGCGCGGTCCGCACGGCGTACGTGGACCGGGAGGCCCGCAAGGGCAAGGGCCCGTCGGACCACGCCCCGATCGTGGTCGACGCCGATCTGATCCCGGTGGTCGAGTCGTTCTGACCGACCCGCCGACGTCGTTAGGGTGGAGCCATGGCTGTCGTGAAGATCAACGCGATCGACGTCCCGCCCGGCGCCGGCGAGGAACTGGAGAAGCGGTTCGCCGCCCGAGCCCGCGCCGTGGAGAACTCCCCCGGGTTCCTCGGTTTCGAGCTGCTGCGCCCAGTGGCCGGCGAGAACCGCTACTTCGTGTACACCCGCTGGGAGAGCGAGCAGGCGTACCAGGACTGGGCCGCCGGCCCCGCCCGAGCCGCCCACGCCGCCCCGCCCGGCGCCGAGCAGCGCCCCCCGGTCGCCTCCGGCGCCACCCTGCTCGAATTCGAGGTGGTCCAGCAGGTCCCCTGACCCCACCGCCCGGCGGCGAAAGGTCGGTCAGGGGGTGCGGGTGGTGGTGTGGGTGGCGAAGACGATCACGTTGTCGGCGTAGCCGGTGCGGCCGCCGATCCATTGGCCGCCGCAGGTGATCAGCCGCAGGCCGGCCGGGCCCTCGTGACCGT
>NZ_JBFBAO010000011.1:0-43768 GCF_040682255.1 Micromonospora sp. NPDC051296
CATGTTCCGCGACCCGCTCGGCGCGGACCTCTACCAGTCCCTGGTCAACGCGATGCAGGTCAACGAGTCCCCGTCCGGCCTTCAGCAGGGCGACGTGTCGAACCTGCCGTCGTCGGCGAACAGCGCCCAGACCCACAAGGGCTCGTCGTTCCAGTACGGCTGGTGGGGATACGTCGACAAGGATCTACGGGCGGTCCTGGGTGACTCGGTTGCCGGGGGCCCCGGGCGGGCCTTCTGCGGCGACGGGAACCTCGGCTCCTGCCGGCAGCTCCTGCTCGACACCCTGCGTACGGCGGCGGCAACGCCGGCCGCCCAGGTCTACCCGGGCGACGCCAGCTGCGCCGCCGGCAACCAGTGGTGCGCGGACGCGATCATCCAGTCCCCGCTCGGCGGGATCAAGCACGCCACCATCGCCTGGCAGAACCGCCCCACCTACCAGCAGGTGGTCTCGTTCCCGGCCCGGCGCGGCGACGACCTGACCAACCTCACCGTCGGGCGGCCGGTGACGGCTTCCAGCAGCCAGCTCGGCAACGGCACCGCCCGTGCCGTCGACGGTGACCTCGGCACCCGATGGGCCAGTTCCTGGTCGGACAACCAGTGGATCAGGGTTGACCTGGGCACCGTACGGCAGATCGGCCGGGTGGTGCTGGCCTGGGAGGCGGCGTACGCCCGGTCGTACCGGATCGAGGTTTCCACCGACGGGACCAGCTGGCGGGAGGTCTGGTCGACCACGGCGGGCGACGGCGGCACCGACGTCATCGCGTTCGCCCCGCAGCAGGCCCGGTACGTGCGGATGTACGGCCTGACCCGGGCCACCTCGTACGGCTTCTCGCTGTGGGAGCTGTCCGGGTACGCCCACTGAGAACGGCAATCGCGGCCGGGGCGACTTCGCCCCGGCCGCTGCCGACCGTCGCTGGGTGCCTCAGGCCAGCGAGATGTGGTCGCCGCTGACCTTGATCTCCTTGGCCGCCAACGGCATGGGGGCCGGGCCCGCCTTGACCGAGCCGTCCTCGATGGAGAACTTGCTGCCGTGGCAGGTGCAGTTGATGGTGCCTCCGTCGACGTTGGACACCGGGCAGCCCTGGTGCGTACAGATCGGATCGAAGCCCTTGAACTGGCCGGCGGTGGGCTGGGTGATCACCACGCCCTGGGCGGCGAAGACCGCGCCACCGCCGACCGGGATGTCCTGGGTCTTGGCCAGCGACTGGGCGTCCTTCCGGTCCGCGCCGCCGGCGTCGCCGGTGTTGGTGACCTGCGGTCCGCCGCTGGTCGGAGCCGAGCCGTCACCGGTGCCCTCACCGCCGCACGCGGCCAGCACCACCGCCGCGCCGACCGCGCCCGCACCGGTGAGCAGGGCCCGGCGGGTACGCATCTCCGGTCCGGCGAGCACCTGATCGTCACTCATGCCAGCACTCCTGTCTGTTCGGCCACCACCGTGCATGATCCGTGGCTACGTTCACCTACCCGGACCACTCTGCCCGGCGGTTCACCCGATCGGCTACTCGCCGGCGGCGGCGCGACGGCCAACGGGACGCCACGACCGCCAGCGCACCGCACCGGGACGCCGGCTCAGCGGGCTGCGGCGGCTTTCCGGCCGCCGCGTGACCTGCTGCCGTTGGCCTTGGCCGCGCGGGCGGTGGCCGCCGCCGCGCCCTTCGCCGAACCGTCGAGCTTGAGCACGGTACGCAGGAACTGCCCGGTGTGGCTCTCGGCGACCTCGGCGACCTCCTCGGGGCTGCCGGTGGCCAGCACCGTGCCGCCCCGGTGACCGCCCTCGGGACCCATGTCGATCAGCCAGTCTGCGCTCTTGATCACATCGAGGTTGTGCTCGATCGTGATCACCGTGTTGCCCTTGTCGACCAGGCCCTCCAGCACCAGCAGCAGCTTGCGGATGTCCTCGAAGTGCAGGCCGGTGGTCGGCTCGTCGAGCACGTAGACCGTCCGCCCGGTGGAGCGCTTCTGCAACTCCGAGGCGAGCTTGACCCGCTGCGCCTCACCGCCGGAGAGGGTCGGTGCCGGCTGGCCCAGCCGTACGTAGCCGAGGCCCACGTCGACCAGCGTCTTGAGGTGCCGGTGGATGGCCGGGATGGCGGAGAAGAACTCGGCCGCCTCTTCGATCGGCATCTCAAGCACGTCGGAGACGGTCTTGCCCTTGTAGTGCACCTCCAGGGTCTCCCGGTTGTACCGGGCGCCCTTGCAGACCTCGCAGGGGACGTACACGTCGGGCAGGAAGTTCATCTCGATCTTGATCGTGCCGTCACCGGAGCACGCCTCGCAGCGGCCACCCTTGACGTTGAACGAGAACCGGCCCGGGCCGTACCCCCGGACCTTGGCCTCGGTGGTCTCGGCGAACAGCTTGCGCACGTGGTCCCAGACGCCGGTGTAGGTGGCGGGGTTGGACCGTGGGGTACGGCCGATCGGCGACTGGTCTACCCCGACGACCTTGTCCACGTGCTCCAGCCCGGCGACCCGGGTGTGCCGCCCGGGCACCAGCCGGGCACCGTTGACCTGGTTGGCCAGCACGGCGTACAGGATGTCGTTGACCAGGGTCGACTTGCCGGAGCCACTGACCCCGGTGACGGCGATCAGCTGGCCCAGCGGGAAACTCACGGTCAGGTTGCGCAGGTTGTGCTCGCGGGCGCCGTGCACCACCAGCTCCCGCCCCGGCGTCTGCGGGCGTCGGCCCTCGGGCGTCGGAATCTCCCGGCGTCCCGACAGGTACGCCCCGGTCACCGACTCCGGGTTCGCCAGCAGCGCCGGCACCGAACCGCTGTGCACGATCTGGCCGCCGTGCTCGCCCGCGCCGGGCCCGATGTCGACGATCCAGTCGGCGGTGCGGATGGTGTCCTCGTCGTGCTCGACCACGATCAACGTGTTGCCCAGGCCGCGCAGCCGGATCAGGGTCTCGATCAGCCGGTGGTTGTCGCGCTGGTGCAGCCCGATCGACGGCTCGTCCAGCACGTAGAGCACACCGACCAGACCGGAACCGATCTGGGTGGCCAGCCGGATGCGCTGCGCCTCACCGCCGGAGAGGGTGCCGGCCGGCCGGTCCAGGGAGAGGTAGTCCAGCCCGACGTCGAGCAGGAACCGCAGCCGGGCGTTGATCTCCTTGAGCACCCGCTCGGCGATCAGCTTCTGCCGGTCGGTCAGCTCGATGCCGGCCAGCAGGTCGGCGCACTCGCCCACCGACAGGTTGCAGACCTCGGCGATGCTGTGCCCGGCCAGCGTGACCGCGAGCACCTCGGGCTTGAGCCGGGCGCCGCCGCAGGCCGCACACGGCACGTCGCGCATGTAGCCCTCGTACTTGTCCCGCGACCACTCCGACTCGGTGTCCGCGTGCCGGCGCTCGATCCACTGGACCACGCCCTCGAAGCCGGCGTAGTACGAGCGCTCCCGGCCGTATTTGTTGCGGTAGCGCACGTGCACCTGGTCGTCGGCGCCGTGCAGGATGGTCTTCTGCGCCCGCGACGGCAGGGCCCGCCAGGGCGTGTCGACGTCGAAGTGCTCCGCCTCGCCGAGCGCCTCCAGCAGGCGCAGGAAGTATTCCAGGTTGTGCCCGGTCGCCCAGGGTTGGATCGCGCCCTCGCGCAGGGTGCGCTCCGGGTCCGGGACGACCAGCTCCGGGTCGACCTCCTTCTTCGTGCCCAGGCCGGTGCACTCCGGGCAGGCGCCGTACGGCGCGTTGAACGAGAAGACCCGGGGCTCAAGATCCTCGATCGCGAGGGGGTGGTCGTTGGGGCAGGCCAGATGCTCGGAGTAGCGGCGCTCCCGGTCGGGGTCGTCCTCCGCCAGGTCGACGAAATCGAGCAGCACCAGACCACCGGACAGGCCGAGCGCCGCCTCGACCGAGTCGGTCAGCCGCTGCTTGGCGCTCGGCTTGACGCTGAGCCGGTCGATCACCACCTCGATGGTGTGCTTCTCCTGCTTCTTGAGCTTCGGTGGCTCGGTGAGCTGGTGCACCACGCCGTCGACCCGGGCCCGCGCGTAACCCTTGGCCTGGAGCTCGGCGAACAGGTCGACGTACTCGCCCTTGCGGCCCCGCACCACCGGGGCGAGCACCATGAACCGGGTCCCCTCGGCCATCGCGAGGACCCGGTCGACGATCTGCTGCGGGCTCTGCTTGGAGATCCGCTCGCCGCAGACCGGGCAGTGCGGCTCACCGACCCGCGCGTAGAGCAGCCGAAGGTAGTCGTAGACCTCGGTGATGGTGCCGACGGTGGAGCGGGGGTTGCGCGAGGTCGACTTCTGGTCGATGGAGACCGCCGGGCTCAGGCCCTCGATGAAGTCGACGTCCGGCTTGTCCATCTGGCCGAGGAACTGCCGGGCGTACGACGACAGCGACTCGACGTACCGGCGCTGCCCCTCGGCGAAGATCGTGTCGAAGGCCAGGCTCGACTTGCCCGACCCGGACAGCCCGGTGAACACGATCAGGGCGTCCCGGGGCAGGTCGAGGCTGACGTCACGCAGGTTGTGCTCACGTGCGCCACGGATGATCAGACGGTCGGCCACGGTCCGTGTACTCCCGGGTGAGGATGAAGAGGAGGATCTGTCCGCTTCGGGCGAATCCGAGCGGTTGTGCCGGCGCGGAAAGCGCGCCCCGGCAACTGTAGACCCGCCCTACGACAACTTTCCCCGACGGCGGATCGGGCGGGCGGCGCGGCGGTGGGTTTCGTGGGCGATCTCGCGTTGCAGCCGGCGCCAGCTCTCCCACCGCCGGGCGGTCAGCGCGCCGGACTCCAGCGCCTCGCGCACCGCGCAGCCCGGCTCCGCCTCGTGCCCGCAGTCGCCGTACCGGCAGCCGGCGGCGAGGTCGGCGATGTCGACGAAGGCCCGGTCGAGCCCGGCCGAACCGTCCAGCAGGCCGACCGCCCGGACGCCGGGGGTGTCCAGCACGGCGCCGCCGCCGGGCAGCGGCACCAACGCGCGCCAGGTGGTGGTGTGCCGCCCCTTGCCGTCGACCCGGCGGATCGCCTGGGTGGGCATCACCACCGCCCCGGCCAGCGCGTTGACCAGGCTCGACTTGCCGGCCCCGGAGGGCCCGAGCAGGCCCAGGGTCCGTCCCGGGGCCACCTCGGCGCGCAGCGGGTCCAGCCCGGTGCCGCGCTCGGCGCTGACCGGCAGCACCGGCACCCCGGGCGCGAGGGCCGCGAACTGGCGGGCCACCGCCGCCGGGTCGGCCGCCAGGTCGGTCTTGGTCAGCACGACCAGCGGCCGGGCGCCCGACTCGTGCACCAGGGAGAGCAGCCGCTCGATGCGGCCGGCGTCCGGCGCGGGGTGCACCGGCTCCACCACCGCGGCGGCGTCCAGGTTGGCGGCCAGCAGTTGGCCGCTGGCGTCCTTGCCGGCGGTCCGGCGGATCAGTGCGGTACGCCGGGGCAGCACCGCCTCCACGGTCACCCGCCCGTCGGGCCAGGTGCCGAGCAGCACCCAGTCGCCGGCGCAGGGCAGTCTGGTGGCATCGCCCGCGGCGGCGGCCAGCACGGCCCCGCCCAGCGAGGCGCGCAGCGGCCCGTCCTCGGTGAACACGGTGCAGACGCCGCGGTCGACCCGGGCCACCCGGCCCGGACGGTGATCGGTGCGGATACGACGCAGGTACGCCGCCCGGTCGGTGTCCCAACCCAGGGCGGTCAGCGTGATGGTCATGGCTCCTCGTTCAGTGTCGGTGCGGGTGGTACAGACGTGCGGTGACCGGCATGACCACCACCTCCTCCGCTCCGGCGCCGCGAACCATCTCGACGGTAGGGCCGGCGGTGCCGCGCCGGAAGTGAATTCCGTGGCGACGCGGCACGCGCGGACGGTTAGGGTCGGGTACGTGACCATGGACCCCCTTCTGTTGATCGGCGACGTGGACGACGCGACGACTCGCCTGCTGCGGACGGCGGCCCGGCTCGACGCCACCGATCTCGCGGCACCGTCGCTGCTGCCGGGCTGGAGCCGCGGTCACGTCCTCGCCCACCTGGCCCGCAACGCCGACGGCTTCGTCAACCTGCTCACCTCGGCCCGCACCGGCGAGAAGATCCCGATGTACGCCAGCGCCGAGGCGCGGACCGCCGACATCGAGGCCGGCGCACCCCGGCCACCCGAGGAGCACCTGGACGACCTGCGGCGCAGCGCGGACCGGTTCGCCGAGGCGGTCGCGGCGATGCCGGCGCCGGCGTGGGGCGCCACGGTCGAGACCCGACGGGGTCCCTGGCCGGCCACCCTGCTGGTCTGGGGGCGGCTGCGGGAGCTGGAGATCCACCACGTCGACCTGGCCGCCGGCTACCGGCCGACGGACTGGTCCGAGGATTTCGGCCACCGGCTGCTGCACGAGGTGACCACCGCCTTCGCCGGCCGCGACGACGCACCATCGATGGTGCTGCGCTTCGACGGCAGCCGCCACGAACTGGTGGTCGGCGACCGCGAGCGGGCCCCCGTCGTCACCGGTCCGCCGGCCGAACTCGGCGCCTGGCTCACCGGCCGTAGCACCGGCACCACCCTGTCCGTCACCCCCGACGGTCACCTGCCCCGCCCACCCGAATGGATCTAGGGAGCCATGACCTACCGCGGAGATGTCACCCCCGGCGGCCCGCCGGCCGTACGCGAACTCGACCGGTTGACCATCACCAAGGTGTCGGTCGGGCCGATGGACAACAACGCGTACCTGCTGCGCTGCCGGAGCACCGGTGACCAGGTGCTGATCGACGCGGCCAACGAGGCACCCCGCCTGCTGGAGCTGGTCGGGGACGCGGGGCTACGCGCGGTGGTCACCACCCACCAGCACATGGACCACTGGGTGGGGTTGGAGGAGGTGGTCGCCAAGACCGGTGCCCGCGCGTTGGTGCACGCCGACGACGCGGCCGGGCTGCCGATCGAGGCGCAGACCCTGGCCGACGGCGACATCGTGCCGGTCGGCGACTGCCCGCTGGAGGTCATCCACATCAAGGGGCACACGCCGGGTTCGGTGGCGTTGCTCTACCGGGATCCGGCCGGCATTCCGCACCTGTTCACGGGCGACAGCCTCTTTCCGGGTGGGGTGGGCAACACCAACCGGGACCCGGACCGCTTCGCCGAGCTGATCGACGACGTCGAGCACAAGCTGTTCGACCGGCTGCCGGACGAGACCTGGTTCTACCCGGGGCACGGCCGGGACTCGACGCTCGGCGCGGAGCGCCCGCACCTCGCCGAGTGGCGGGCCCGCGGCTGGTGACCGGCCCGGCGGCGGGGGTCAGCCGGTGATCGTACGCAGCCGGCGCCGGGTGCTGAGCAGCACCAGTGCGGCCAGCAGCAGGCCCCCGACCATCGTGACCAGCAGCGGGCTCGCGCCGGCCGGGAGCAGCCCGGCCAGCGACCGCGACGCGAGGCCGACCGCCAGGTAGAGCCCGGCCCACGCGCCCGCGCCGAGCGCCGCGAAGCCGAGGAACCGCCGGTACGACATGTGCAGACCGCCCGCCGCCAGGGGCAGCAACGCGTTGAACACCGGCAGGAAGGGCGCGACCAGCACCAGCCGCCCGCCGTCGCGGCGCAGGATGCGCTCGGCCGCCCCCCACCGGGCCTCGCCGACCCAGCCGCCGAAGCGGCTGCGCCGCAACCGGTCACCCCACCGCCGGCCGACCAGGAAGCTCAGCGACCAGCCGGCGAGGCAGCCGGTGACCACGGCGACGAAGGTGGCCAGCCCGGTGGTGGGGCTGCCGACCGCCACCGCGGCGAGCACGGCGACGTCTCCGGGGACCAGGACGCCGAACAGCGGCACCGCGTCGAAGAGCATGACCACCCCGAGCACCCCCATCAGCAGAGCGACGGGAAGTTCTCCGACCTGGGCCAGCTGGTCTGACATGCCTCGTACGCTAGGGCCTGGCCGCCGGCGCGGACATCGGGTTTCCTCCCGAAGTTCGCCAGGACACACTCGGGGTCATCCCTGATCCCGGTCCGACCCGGGGCGTACATCATTCCGCCGCCACCGCCTGAGGCGCTTCGGCCCGCAAACACGCTTCCCACCGGCTACTGTCGTGAGGGTATTGGGCGATCACCGGCGCAGAGCCGACGGTCGCCCGCATGGAACAGGGAGAGAACGCATGGCAACCGGCACCGTAAAGTGGTTCAACTCGGAAAAGGGCTTCGGCTTCATTGAGCAGGATGGTGGTGGACCGGACGTCTTCGTCCACTACTCGGCGATCGCGTCAAGTGGCTACCGGGAGCTGACCGAGGGCCAGAAGGTCGAGTTCGACGTGACCCAGGGTCAGAAGGGCCCGCAGGCGGACAACGTCCGCCCGATGTAACCCGTGCCGGGGTGGCGGCGGCCCGGTGGCCGCCGCCACATGACCCTGCCGCGCTCGGCCGGCGCCGGTCAGGCGGCCAGGCGTCGGCCCAGCTCCTCCACCACCTGCCGGGCGACGGTGGGCGGAATCGCCGCGGCGATCTGCTCGGGGGTCAGGCCGGCGAGCACCCCGGCGATGATCGCCTGCTCGTCGGTGAAGTCCTTCTTCAACAGCGAGTCCAGCGCCGTCTGGAGCGCGGTGAGCTGTGAGCCGAGGCTGCGCAGCGTCGGGTGCGAGACCTGGAACTTCGGGTCGGTGTGATCCTCGCCCATGGCCATCCGGGTGTAGATCTGGCCGACCGGGTTACGCCCGTCGAGGACGGTGAGGTTGCGGTGCACGGTCTTCAGCCAGTTGTGCTCCTCGGGTGTCATGTCAGGCTCCTCCTGCTTCAATAGGCCGATGGTGCTCAGGTAGCGACGGAACAGCGGGGTCTGGTCGCGGTTCGCCTTGATCGAGTCGCGGAAGAAACTGAAGTGGGTGTGCCACAGGTGGGAGCGGTCGCCGGTGGTACGCCGACCGAGCCGGTCCCAGCGCCGGACCACCTTGCCGTCCGGGGAGTAGATGATCTCGCGCAGGTCCCGGGTGTCCGGGGCGTTCGCGACGCACTGCGCCACGCACCAGGTCGAGAAGGTGATCAGGTTGTGGTTGCTTCCGCCGGCACTGACCCGGAACATGCCCACGTCCAGGGCGGCGGCGTCGAGGGTCAGGCCGTTGCGGTCCCGGGGCGACTCGACCACGGAGTAGTCGTTCGGGACGACCCGGTCGGATCCGCAGTGGTAGCCACCGCGGTGGTTGGCATCACCGACGATGCCGACCTCGCTGGGTTCGAGGTCCTCGTCGCGTACCCGGTTGGGGTCGCGATTGAGATGGTCGAGTAGTAGGCGGCGGACGGCCAGTAGGTTTGCCGGTGCCCGCGTCATGGGTCCCCCCTCAGCGGTCTCGTCGTGAGCCGGGCACGACGGTGACACCGCGTACGCGGTGGGGAGGCCTCACAGGCGAGCCCGGCCATCGGGTGCACAGCGCCGGGCGTGCCCCCACGATAACCCGCTCTCAGATGAATGCCCAGGTCAGAGGCGCATTGTTCACCTTGGAAGAGGCTGTGAGGCAGAGTGGACCACCGGTAGGACCACTGCGGACGGATGATCGGGATCGTGGACGATCTCGCGATATCCACCACGGAGTGTGACGGCCGCGCCGAGGGGTTCGCCGGTGCCGGGATTGCGCGCGTACCGGGGGTGGGCGCCGCCGGAGATCTGCAGCCGCAGCCGGTGACCCGGGGCGAACCGGTGGGCGGCGGGCCACAGCTCCACCGGTACCACGACCGCACCCGTGGCGTCGGCGGGGAATCGCTGCGGGTCGAGCCGGACCAGCCCGTCGCAGACGTTCCAGGAGCGACCCCGGCGGTCCACGTCGCACAGTCGCACGAAGACGTCCAGGTAGCTCAGCTCGCTGCGCAGGTGGATCTCTGCCCGCACCGGCCCGACCACCTCGACCGCGTCGCTGAGCGGCTCGCTGGTCCAGGTCAGCACGTCGGGGCGGGCCTCGACCGGACGGTTGTCCACCGGTCCGGCGCGCTGGGCCACCAGCAGCGGGCCACCCAGCGAGGGAGTGGGGTCGGCCGGGTCGTACCAGAACCCGTCCGGCGCCGACGGCACGGCGGCCGAGGTGCGCAGGGCAAAGCCCGGGTGCAGGTACCACCGGGTGGGCCGGGCGGGCGGGGGCCAGTCGGGCAGGTCGCGCCAGCCGCCACCGGCGCCACCGACGTGCACTCGCACCGGCGCCTCGCGCACCGTACCCGTGGCGTCGGCGCCGAGGTGCGTGTCGAGCCAGCGGAGCCCTTCACGCAGGGCGGCCACGAAGAGCCCCGGGCTGCCGTGGGTCCACGGCCCGACGGTCAGCCGCGGCCGGGCGCCGGTGGCGCGCAGCGCCGCGTAGTCGCGCAGCTGGGCCGGCAGGAAAATGTCGTGCCAGCCGCTGACCATCGCGACCGGGGCCCGGACCAGGTGCAGCCGCTCGTCGAAGACCCGGCTGCGCCAGTAGTCGGCCTGCGGGGTGTGGTGGCGCAGCCACTCCTGGAAGAACGGCACGGTCACCCCGGTGGCGACCCGGTCCGCTTCGATCAGCGGCAGGTGGGACAGCGCGGCGGCCAGCCGGGGCTGCCCCCGTTTGAGTTCCCACTGCCGGGCCAGCCACGGCACGGTCTGCGCCTGCAGCAGCTCCGTCCAGGTCAGCACCGTGTCCAGGGCGAACGACTCCCCCGCGTAGGTGGAGTCCCGGGTGGCCGAGGCGGTGGCCACGGCGACCATCGCCCGCAGTTCGTCGCCCGCGTCGGCCGCCAGGGCCCACTGCACGAAGCCCTGGTAGCTGGCGCCGAACATGCCGAACGCGCCGCCCCACCAAGGCTGCCGGCGCAGCCAGTCGAGAGTGTCCAGCCCGTCGTCGCGCTCGTGCACGAACGGGTCGAACGACCCGCCCGAGCCGCCGGTACCCCGGCACGACTGGATGACCACGTGGAATCCCTGCTCGGCCGCGAGCCGGCAGAGCAGCCGCATCGGCCCGCCCCGGCCGTACGGGGTCCGGATCAGCACGGTGGGCGCACCCGCCAGGTCCGGGGCGTAGTGGTCGGTACGCAGGGTCACTCCGTCGCGTACCCGCAGCGGGATGTCCCGGGTGACGGCGATCCTGCGGACCCGCGCCGGGGGCAGCCGCAGCGCGGCGGCGGCGAGCCGGGATGCCAGCCGATCCAGCACCGGGGCCTCAGCCCGCCCGACGCCGGGGCTCGACGCGGGCGGAGCGGACCGCGTCCCGGTGCTCCCGGATCGACGTTCCCATCGCCGTCATGAACCGGTACACCACCTCCAGCTCGTCGTCGCGGAAGCCCGCCATCACCTGGTCGGTGCGCTCGCCCAACGGTCGGAAGAAGTCGGTGGCCAGGGCGGCGCCCCGGTCGGCGTAGTGCAGCAGGATCTTGCGCCGGTCGGTGGTGTCGCGGTCGCGCCGGATGTGCCCGGCCCGCTCCAGCCGGTCGATCAGGGCGGTGACCGAACCGGAGGAGAGGTCGAGCTGCTCACCGAGCCGGCCGGGGGTGAGCGGCTCGCCGACCAGCTCGGCGTCCATCACGGCGATCAGCGCCTGTAGGTCGGTGGCGTTGAGGCCGTGCTGCCCGGCGAACGCGTGACCGACGTGCTGGGCGTCCCCGCAGTAGCGCCGCAGCTCGGCCGTGATCTCCGCGACCAGCAGTTCCCGGCGCGTGTCCCGCCGCCGGTACATCCCGTGAGCTGCCACGTCCCGCCGCTTCCTCCCGAGGCCCCGGGTCGCAGCATAACCGAGCAGACCCCGATCACTTCGGGGCCGAGAATCTCGGCGAAGGAGAGCTGTTGCGCCAACTCTCTTGATGAGCGAAACTCTCGAAGTTCGAGAAATCCTGGGTCTAGAGACCGGATCGGGGCCGCCGGAATGTCCATGTTCAGCCGGGTCGCCGCCAGCCGCCGGGCCGCGTGGCTCACCGTCGTCGTGGCGATCGTCGGCGGTGCGCTCGTCTTCGGGCTACCCGTCCCCGACAATCCCGCGCCGGTGTCCGCCACCGGCCTGTCCGAGCGGTGGCAGTCGACCCAGGTCGAGCGGCTCCAGGACGAGCTGCCCGGCAGCGACGTCCAGCCGGCCGTCGTGGTGGTCAGCCGCGCCGACGGCACACCGCTCACCGACGCCGACCGCAACGCGGTCACCACCGGCACCGCCGCCCTGGGTCGGCTCGCCGCCGCCGGTCGGGTCGCCCCGCCACAGCTCTCCCCCGACGGCACGGTGGCCCTGGTCGCCGTACCGCTGTCCGCCACCGGCGGTCAGGACGCGGTCGCCGGCAGCGTGACCCGGCTCCGCGCGGAACTGACCGCGCTGCCCGCGGACCTCACCGTCGAGGTAACCGGCGCGCCCGCCTTCACCACCGACCTCACCAAGGTCTTCGAGGGCGCCGACACCACCCTGCTCGCCGTCACCGCCACCGTCGTCGCGCTGCTGCTGCTCGTCACCTACCGCAGCCCACTGCTGTGGCTGGTGCCGCTCGCCGTCGTGGCCGCCACCGAACAGGTCACCCTGCGCGCCCTCGACACGATCATCCCGGCGGTCGGCATCAACTTCGCCGGTGGCGCCGTCACCGGCATCGCCAGCGTCCTCGTCTTCGGCGCCGCCACCAACTACGCCCTGCTGCTCATCGCCCGCTACCGCGAGGAACTCCGCCGCGAACCGGACCGCTTCGCCGCCATGCGCGCCGCGCTGCGCCGCACCGCCGAGCCGATCCTCGCCAGCGGCGGCACCGTCATGCTCGGGGTCCTCACGCTGCTGCTGAGCGAGCAGGAACTGAACCGCGCCCTCGCCGTGGCCTGCGCCACCGGCATCCTGCTCGCCATGGCCTCGGCCCTGCTCGTCCTGCCCGCCGCGTTGGTGATCTGCGGGCGCGGCCTGTTCTGGCCGTTCGTCCCGACGGTCGGCAGCGCCGGCCGGGAGGGCCGGATCTGGGGCCGGCTCGGTGCCGCCGTGGTCCGCCGCCCGGCGCCCGTCGCGGCGCTGGCCACCCTGCTGCTGGCCGGTCTCGCCCTCGGTGGCCTGGGCATCCGCACCGGCCTGTCGGAGACCGAGCAGTTCCGGGTGCAGCCGGAGGCGGTGGCCGGCGCGCAGACACTGGCCCGGGCCTTCCCCGCCGGCACCACCCAGCCGATCGCGGTGCTGACCACGCCCGACGCCGTACCGGCTGTCACCGCGGCCGTCACCGGCGTGCCGGGGGTCGCCTCCGCGCGCCCCGGCCCGGCCGGAGCCACCGTCGCCCAGGTCGACGTCGTCCTCGACGCCGAGCCGGGAACCGCCGCCTCCGACCGGGCCGTCGAGGCGCTGCGAGCGGCCGTCGCCGCCGTACCCGGTTCCGCCCCGCCCGCCCCGGACGGGGTCGACGAGTTGCCCGGCGCCGTTGTCGGTGGCACCGTCGCCGGCACGTACGACCAGGCCGCGGCCGATGCCCGGGACCTGCGGCTCATCCTCCCGCTCATCCTGCTGCTCGTCGGCGCCGTCCTGGTCCTGCTGCTACGCGGCCTGCTCGCCCCGGTGCTGCTGGTGCTCACCGTCGTCGCGTCGTACTTCGCCAGCCTCGGCGGCGCGTGGCTGCTCTTCGACCATGTGCTCGGCTTCCCGGCGCTGGACAGCGGGGTGCCGTTGCTGGCCTTCGTCTTCCTGGTCGCGCTCGGCGTGGACTACAACATCTTCCTGGTCACCCGGGCCCGCGAGGACGCCCGTACCGCCGGCACCCGGGACGGCATGCTCTCCGCGCTGCGGGTCACCGGCGGCGTGATCACCAGCGCCGGCATCCTGCTCGCCGCGGTCTTCGCCGTCCTCGGCGTGCTGCCACTGATCACGCTGACCCAGATCGGGATCATCGTCTGCCTCGGCGTACTGCTGGACACCCTGCTCGTCCGCACCGTCGTCGTCCCGGCCCTGGCGTTCCTGCTCGGGGAACGGTTCTGGTGGCCCGGCCGGGTCACGACCGATCAATAGCCCAGGCAGACGCACTCCGTCATCAACGCGCGAACGTTGCGTACGTAGCTCGGGTTCGGGATGGCCAGCGGCTGCCCCTCCCGAGCGACCGCGCCGTGACCGTAGTTGTACGCCGAGATGACCGCGTTGAGCAGGCAGGAGTCGAGCACGCCAGAGGTGCACAGGCTGGCGTCGAGCCGGTAGTCGGAGTCGAAGTACATGTCACCGATGTACTTGGTGAGCCACGCCAGGTAGGTGCCGCCGAGATAGGCATTGTCCCGGTAGTCCCACACGTCGTAGCTCTGCCCGAACCGCTGGTTCATCCAGGTCGCGGTGTCCGGCATCACCTGCATCAGGCCGATGCCGCCGTCGCAGGCGACGATGTTGGACTGCCAGCCGCTCTCCTGCCAGGCCGTGGCCTTGACCAGATTCAACGGGATGCGGATGTCCGGCGCCGAGGTCGGCCAGTAGACGCGCCCGGCCGCGTCGGCCAGCGCGGCCTTGACCTCTGCCCGGCTGGCCTGCTCGCCCTGGTAGCTCGGCTTGCAGCTGGACGGCGCCGGCTTCGGCGGCGGCGGCGGGACCTTGGTCTCCGTCGGCGGCTTCGGCACCGCCCGCGGGGCGGTGGAGGTGCGCTTGGGTTTCGGGCTCGGTTTCGCCGACGCCGACGGCGACGCACTGGCGCTGGCACTGGCGCGCGGCGCGGCGCCCATCGACTCGACCGCGGCCGGGGTGGCGCTCGGCTGGCCCGGATCGTCCGACTCGGCGGAGTCCGCCGCCGTCGACTCTTCCAGCTTCTCGGGCAGCGCGACCGGGGCGGGCACCTCCCCAGCGGGGGCGTCCACTCTGGCGCATCCGCCCGCCGTCACGAGCAGCAGCCCGGCAGCGAGCGTGATGCCCAATTGTGTGACGATCCGTCCCATGTCGACCCCCTTCGGCACTGACGAACCCGCCGACCCTAACAGCTGTCGACCGTCACGCGGGGGCCCCGCACACCCGCACCGCCAGCCCGTCTCACCCCGCCGCCGGCGGTCCACCGGCCGCCACGGCCCGGTCCCGGGTGGCCCAGGCGACCATGAACACCGCAGTCCACGCCGCTCCCAGCAGCACCGCGCCGACCGTACCGCTGGCGGTGCTCAACCCCAGGTAGAGCCGCGCCCCGCCGACACCGATCACGCCGGCCGCCGCGGTGGTCCACACGGCCACCGCAACCGGCCACCGGGCCCCCCGCGACAGCAGCCAGGCCAGCGTGCACAGGCTCGCGGTCGCCACCGCGTTCTGGGTGGAGAACAGCGCCACCCGGCCACCGCCGGCCAGGTCGGCCACCAACGCCAGCACCACCAGCGGCACGAACGCACCGATCGTGCCGACCACGCTGAGCAGGTCGGCGCGCCAGGGCCGGTGCCGCCAGGCCTGCACCGCGGCCACCACCCCCACCACCACGATCAGCGACGAGCCGCGCAGCACCGACACCGCGGCCTGCGTCGCCTCCACCGCGTCGGGCGTACGCCGCACCGCGAACCAGCTCGCGATCGCCCCGTCGACCAGAGCCAGCCCGCTGTGGCGGACCACCGCCCGCAACGTCCAGGCGATGGCCAACCCGACCACGAACAGCAGCAGCACCCCGGCCGCCAGGTTCGCCAGCAACGCCCAGGCCGACCCCAGCCGCAGGCTGAGCAGGAAGAACAGCAGCCCGTACCGGGCCGACAGCCAACGCACCGGCGGCAGTCTCCCGGCCCGCGCCGCCAGCGCCCGCACCGGGTCGGGATTGCGCCCCAGCCACCGGCCGGCCAGCACCACCGCGACCAGCGCCGCCACCAGCACCAGCACGGCCCCGGTCGCTCGGCCCAACAGGCGGGACACGGTGTCGTAGGACTCGCCCGCCAGGTGGCCGACCAGCACCGAACCGCCCACCCAGCTGACCACTCCGGCCAGGTTCCACGGCGCGAACCGGCGGTACGGCATGCCCGCCGCCCCGGCGAGCCGGGGCACCAGCGTGCGGGCGAACGCGACCCAGCGCGCGGTCAACACCCCCCGACCGCCCATCCGCCCGAGCATCGCGTCGGCCCGGGCCCACCGGTGCGCACCCACCCGGGCACCCCACCGGCTGGCCCGCAGCCGCGGCCCGTAGCGCCGGCCGGAGCGGAACGCCACCGCATCCCCCACCGCGGCTGCCAGAATCATCAGCAGCAGCGCCGGACCGAGCCGCAACGTCCCGGTGTACGTGAGGAAGCCGACCAGCAGCAGGGTGGCCTCCCCCGGCGCCACCAGCCCGATGATCAGTGCCGTCTCGGCGGCGACGACCAGCGCCGCCAGCACGTAGATCAGCCACGGGGGCAGGCTCTGCACCGAGTTGAGCAGATCGTGCATGGCGCCCCCGGATCACCCAAGCCAGACTGCCCTGCAAGTGTGACAGCGGTCTCGGTGGCGAGCTTCACCACCCGGGATGACCCCGACGCCACGCCGCAACCGCGAAGGCGGGAGGATGGATCCCATGCAGCTTCGCACCGACCTCCGCAACGTCGCCATCATCGCTCACGTCGACCACGGCAAGACCACCCTGGTCGACGCCATGTTGCGGCAGGCCGGCGCCTACGGCGCCCGGGGCGAGGTGACCGAGCGGGTGATGGACTCGATGGACCTCGAACGGGAAAAGGGCATCACCATCCTGGCCAAGAACACCGGCGTGCGCTACCTGCCGGCGGACGGCTCCGACCCGGTCACCATCAACATCATCGACACCCCCGGCCACGCCGACTTCGGCGGGGAGGTCGAGCGCGGCCTGACCATGGTCGACGGGGTCGTGCTGCTGGTCGACGCCAGCGAGGGCCCCCTGCCGCAGACCCGGTTCGTGCTCCGCAAGGCCCTCAAGGCCCGGATGCCGATCATCCTGGTGATCAACAAGGTGGACCGTCCCGACGCCCGGATCAAGGAGGTCGTCGACGACACCTACGAGCTCTTCCTCGACCTCGACGCCGACGAGGAGCAGATCGACTTCCCGATCGTGTACGCCTGCGCCCGCGACGGCATCGCCTCGCTGACCCAGCCCGCCGACGGCTCGGTGCCGGACGACAGCCACAACCTGGAGCCGCTGTTCCGCACCCTGCTCGACACCATCCCGCCGCCCGCGTACGACGAGCAGGCCCCGCTCCAGGCGCACGTCACCAACCTCGACGCCTCCCCGTTCCTCGGCCGGCTCGCGCTGTGCCGGGTCCGCCAGGGCACCATCGCCAAGGGCCAGACGGTGGCCTGGTGCCGCACCGACGGCAGCACCCAGCGGGTCCGCATCTCCGAGCTGCTGATGACCGAGGGCCTGGAGCGCAAGCCCGCCGACTCGGCCGGGCCGGGCGACATCATCGCCGTCGCCGGCATTCCGGACATCATGATCGGCGAGACGCTCGCCGACGCGGAGAACCCGCTGCCGCTGCCGCTGATCACCGTCGACGAGCCGGCCATCTCGATGACCATCGGCACCAACACCTCGCCGCTGGTGGGTCGGGTCAAGGGCGCCAAGGTCACCGCCCGGATGGTCAAGGACCGCCTGGACAAGGAGCTGATCGGCAACGTCTCGCTGCGGGTGCTGCCCACCGAGCGTCCCGACGCCTGGGAGGTGCAGGGCCGCGGTGAGCTGGCGCTGGCCATCCTGGTCGAGCAGATGCGCCGCGAGTCCTTCGAACTCACCGTCGGCAAGCCGCAGGTGGTCACCCGGGAGATCGACGGCAGGACCTGCGAGCCGGTGGAGCGACTCACCATCGACGCGCCGGACGAGTACCTCGGCGCGATCACCCAGCTGCTGGCCACCCGCAAGGGCCGGATGGAGCAGCTGGTCAACCACGGCACCGGCTGGATCCGGATGGAGTGGCTGGTCCCCGCCCGCGGCCTGATCGGCTTCCGCACCGAGTTCCTCACCGAGACCCGGGGCACCGGCATCCTGCACCACGTCTTCGAGTCGTACGAGCCGTGGTTCGGCGAGCTGCGGACCCGCAACAACGGCTCGCTGGTCGCCGACCGGTCCGGCGCGGTCACCGCGTTCGCGATGACCAACCTCCAGGAACGCGGCCAACTCTTCATCGAGCCCGGCACCGAGGTGTACGAGGGCATGATCGTCGGGGAGAACTCCCGCTCCGACGACATGGACGTGAACATCACCAAGGAGAAGAAGCTCACCAACATGCGCTCCTCCACCGCCGACGAGACGGAGAAGCTGATCCCGCCGCGGAAGCTGTCGCTGGAGCAGGCGCTGGAGTTCTGCCGCGAGGACGAGTGCGTCGAGGTCACCCCGGCCGCCGTACGCATCCGCAAGGTCGTGCTTGACCAGACCCAGCGGGCCCGTACCGCCGCCCGCCGTAAGCACGCCGGCTGACCCACCGGATGGGCTGGGACGACCTCGACGCGCGGTTGGACCGGGAGTCCGGCACGGTTTCGGTGTACGCGGGGCGGCTCGCCGCCCCGCCCACCTGGACCCGGCACGCCGAGGTCACCCACTACGCGGCGAGCACGATGAAACTGGCCGTGCTCGCCGCGCTGCACCGCGCCGCCGAGGCCGGTCGCCTCGACCCGGACGCCCCGGTCGAGATCCGGAACCGGTTCACCTCGGCCCGGCCGGACGCGCCCCCGTTCTCCTGCACCCGTCAGGAGGACAACGACGCCGCCGTCTGGGACCGGCTCGGAGGCCGCGTCCCGCTGCGCTGGCTCGCCGAACGGATGATCGTGCGATCCAGCAACCTCGCCACCAACCTGGTCATCGAACACGTCGGCCTGCCCGCCGTGGCCGAGGTCTGGGCCCTGGCCGGCGCCCGGCACAGCGTCACCGGACGGGGCATCGAGGACTTCGCCGCCCGCGAGGCGGGCATCACCAACCTGATCACCGCCGCCGACCTGGCCGCCCTGCTCGGTGCCGTCGCCACCGGCGCCACCCGCCCCGGACCGATCGCCACACCGGCCGACTGCGCCGCGATGCTCGACGTGCTCTGCGCCCAACAGATCCGCCAGGACGTCGCCGAGGGGCTGCCCGCCGGCGTCCGCCTCGCGCACAAGAACGGCTGGGTACGCGGCGTGCGGCACGGCGCGGCGGTGGTCTTCCCCGACGACGCCGACCCGTACCTGCTCGTCGTGTGCACCACCGCCCCGCCCGCCGACGGCCAGCCCAGTGGCCGGGCCGACGCCGACGCCCGCCGGTTGGCGGCCGACATCTCCGCCCAGGTCTGGCAGGCCCGCCACGACCTCACTCCAGCAGGTTCGCCCGCAACGCCGCCACCAACCGGTCGGTGATCCCCAGCCCGTCGCGCAGGTACGCCCCGAACGACCCGTGCACCCGCCGTACCTCCGCGTACCCGGCGTCGAGGTACTCCGGGCGGACCTCCAGCACCGGCCGGACCGCCGCCTCGTCCAGCCCGGGGTGACGCCGCCGCATCGCCTCGATGAGCACCTCGCGCAGGCTCGCGGTCAGCGGATTGTTGGCCAGGTAGTCGGCCCGGATCGCGGCCTCGTCCACGCCCAGCGCGTGCAGCAGCACCACGGTCAGCCAGCCGGTGCGATCCTTGCCCGCCGAGCAGTGGTAGACCAGCGGCAGGTTGCTCCCGTCGGCCGCCAACCGCACCGCCGTGGCGAACCCCTCGCGGGCCGAGTCCCCGGTGACGAACCAGCGGTAGATCGCCGCCATCGCCGCGGGCGTGCCCTGCCGCGCCAGCTCCGCGTACGCGCCCAGGTCGTGGCCGAGCAGCACCGCCGAGACGTAGGTGAAGACCGGATGCGCCGGGTCGTGCACCGGCAGGTGCACCAACCGCGGCTCGCCGGGCAGCCGGTCCGGCGGGGCCACCGACACCTCCGAGTGCGCCCGCAGGTCCACCACACAGGCCGGGTCGAGCTTGGCCAGCACGGGCAGATCCTCGTCGATCAGCCGGCCCAACGCGGGGGTACGGATCAGCCGTCCCGCACGCACCCGGCGCCCCTGAGCACCGATCATTCCACCCAGGTCCCGCGCGTTCGGCGCGCCCACGAGCTCCCACGCACGCTCACTCATCGCACCTCCCTCTGCCGTTGTCGCGCCTATAGATTGCCGCACATGACGATCGCCGCGGTACGCACCCATCGCCTCACCGCCCCCTTACACACCCCGTTCGTCACCGCACTGCGCCGGGCGACCACGGTGGACACCCTGGTGGTGGAGGTGATCGACGCCGACGGTCGGTCCGGCTTCGGCGAGGCCCCGCAGGTCTGGCAGGTTACCGGCGCCTCCGTGGCCGGGGCCGAGGCGTGCGTACGCGAACTGCTCGCCCCGACGCTGACCGGCCGGGACCCGGACGACCTGACGGCCCGGTGCGTCGAGGTGCGGCGGGCGGTCGCCGGCAACGAGGCCGCCCGGTGCGCCGTCGATGTCGCCCTGCACGACCTGGCCGCCCGACGCCTCGGCGTACCGCTGGTCCGGCTGCTCGGCGGCACCCGCCTGCGGATGCCCACGGACATCACCCTCGCCGCCGGCAACGCGACCGAGGTCGCGGCGGCGGCCCGCCGGCGCCACGCCGAGGGTTTCGGCGTACTCAAGGTGAAGGTCGGCACGGACGCCGCCGGCGACCTGGACCGGGTCCGCGCGGTCCGCGCCGCGATCGGCGGCGGGGCACGCATCCGGCTGGACGCCAACCAGGGCTGGACCCCGCGCGAGGCGGTCCGGGTCATCCGCGGCATCGAGGACGCCGGGCTCGACGTCGAGCTGGTCGAGCAGCCGGTCGACCGGCGGGACCTGGATGGGCTGGCCTGGGTCAGCGACCGGGTGCGGACCCCGATCCTCGCCGACGAATCGGTCTTCGACCTGCGTGACCTGATGGAGATGATCCGCCGCCGGGCAGCCGACCTGGTCAACGTGAAGCTGGCCAAGTGCGGTGGGCTGTCCACCGCGCGAACCCTGTTGGAGGTCGCCGCCGCGCACGGCGTGGGCACCGTGGTCGGCTCGATGATGGAGAGCCAGGTGGGCATCGGCGCCGCCGCCAGCCTCGCCGCCGCCAGCCCCGGCACTGCCGTCGCCGACCTCGACGCGGCCTGGTGGCTGGCCTGGTCGCCGGTCGCGGGCGGCATCCGGTACGACGCCGCGAGCGTCGTCCTACCGGACTCCCCCGGTCTCGGCATCACCTCGGTTGCCGAAGTAAAGATGCAGACTGAGGATTGATAGCAGTCGGAAAGTTTCATAGGGTCCGGAGAAGATGGGGGGCAACCGGCCGGGGGTGGGCGTGCAGCAGGGTGCGGAAGCGGTGGTCAGGGTCGCCATCGCCACCCTGTGGAGGTCCCCCAGCGCGGTCCGACCGGTCGACGCCCCGGCGCTCGGCACACCCGCCGACGTCGGGGCGTGGGTCGCCGGCATGGACGCCGACCAGCAGGTCAGCCCCGGCGTGCTGAGCCAGCTTCTGCTCGGCGAGCGGGTGCTGGTCACCGAGATCCGCCCGGACGGCTGGGCGCACGTGGTGGCGGTCGAACAGCCGGCCGCCCGGCTCGACCCGCGCGGCTATCCGGGCTGGCTGCCCGTGGCGCAACTGGCCCCGGCCGCGCCGGGCACCGACGCCACGCCGCAGCTCGTCGTCGACGCCACGGTCACCGCCCTCCACGCCACTCCAGGCGGCCAGGTCATCCTGCCCGGGGTCGTCCTGGGCACCCGGCTGGCCCCGGCGGGCCCGCCGGTCGACGGCTGGCGTCCGGTCCACACCCCCGGGCGCGCCGAGCCGCTGTGGCTGCCGGCGGCACACGTGGCACTCGTGCCGACCGCGCCGCCGACCGCCGAGGAGGTGCTGACCGTGGCGACGCGGCTGGTCGACGTCGGCTACCTGTGGGGCGGGCTGTCCGCGTACGGGATCGACTGCTCGGGTCTGGTGCACCTGGTCTGGCGGCGACTCGGCGTCGCACTGTCCCGCGACGCCGACGACCAGGCCAACGCCGCCCATCCGCTGGAACTGGGCGCGGAGCGCCCCGGAGACCTGTACAGCTTCGCCCGGTCCGGGGGCCGGATCCAGCACATCGGCATCGTCACCGCCCCTCCCCGAGAGCCCGACGAGCGGCGCATGCTGCACGCCTGTTACCGGCATCGACGGGTGCTGGAGGAACGGCTGCCGGCCGAGCGCACCGCCACCCTGGTCGGCGCCCACCGGGTCTGAGGAGCGCGAGCCGCCCTCAGGCCCTGTGTCGGCCTAGCGCACCCCGGCGAGTTCGCGGCGCCGGTCCCGGGACGACTTGATCAGGCTGGCCGCGGTGGCCACGGCCAACGTGCCCAGGACGACCGACAGGGACATCCAGATCGGAATGTGCGGCGCCCAGCCGACGGGCGCACCGTGGTTGACGAACGGCAGTTTGTTCTCCGCCAGCGCCTCCAGGATCAGTTTGACCCCGATGAAGCCGAGCACCACCGCCAGGCCGTAGCTCAGGTAGATCAGCCGGTCCAGCAGCCCGCCCAGCAGGAAGTACAGCTGTCGCAGCCCCATCAGCGCGAAGACGTTGGCGGTGAAGACGAGGTACGGCTCATGGGTGATACCGAAGATCGCCGGGATGGAGTCGAGGGCGAAGATCAGATCGGTCGTGCCGATCGCGATCATGACGATGAGCATCGGGGTGAACATCCGCCGACCGTTCTCCCGTGCGGTCAGCCTGGCGCCGTCGTAGCCCCGGGAGATCGGCAGCGCCCGCCGGCTCCACCGGATGAGCACGTTCTCCTTGAACTCCTCCTCGGCCGAGTCGCCCTGCCGGGCCAGGTTGACCGCGGTGTAGATCAGGAAGGCGCCGAAGAGGTAGAAGACCCAGCTGAACTGCGAGATCAGCGCCGCGCCGGCGGCGATGAACCCACCGCGCATGATCAGCGCCAGCACGATGCCGATGAGCAGCACCTTCTGCTGATACTTCCGGGGCACCGCGAAGCGGGCCATGATGATCAGAAAGACGAAGAGGTTGTCCACGGAGAGGCTGTACTCGGTCAGCCAGCCGGTGTAGAACTGCCCCGCCACGCTCGCCCCGGCGGTGAGCCAGAGCCCGGCGCCGAAGAGCAGGGCCAACCCCACGTAGAAGGTGACCCAGAGGCTCGACTCCCGCACGCTCGGCTCGTGCGGACGGCGCCCGATGATGAGCAGGTCCGCCAGGAGCACCAGAGTCAGGGCGACGAGCGTAACCGCCCACACCAGTCCGGACACGTTCACAGTCTCATTCCTCCGGCAGGCACCCAGCAACCGGCACACCGTACGCCTCGCCGACAGTGGGCCGCACGCCCGGTGACGCAGAGATGGCCGTCACCATCCCTGAGTTTCCTAGGAGGCTAGGTGGACGACTGTCGCCGCCCCCCTGCCGTCGGCCATCCCGACGGGCCGGTGCCGACGGTGGGAACCGCCACCCGTGCCGGGGTCTGGCCCGCCACGGCATGGCAGGCTACGGGGCATGGTGCTTGAGGTCGCGCTCATCGACGTGGTTCCCGGCAACGAGGAGGCCTTCGCCGCCGCGTACGCGGATGGGCACAAGGTGCTCGCCGACACCCCCGGCTGCCGGTCGGTACGGATGACCCGGGGCGTCGAGTCCCCGTCCCGCTTCGTGCTGCTGGTCGAGTGGGACTCGGTCGAGGCGCACGAGGAGAACTTCCGCGCCACCGAACGGTTCGTCCGGTGGCGGGAGCTGATCGGCCCGCACTTCGCCGCACCGCCCCGGGTCGAGCACTTCGTCGACGTCACGGCCTGACACCGGAGAATCTGTCACACCGTCGGCCTATCCTGCGCCTCGCGTCGGCACCGGTCCCGACGGCTACGGGGGCGCCGGGCCCGGTGCCGACGCGCAAGCGGTCACTCGTCGAGCCGGCCGGCCAGCACCCGCGCCGTCTCGTCCTCCGGCAGCGCCGCCGCCAACAGACATCCGGCCATCCGCTCGTACCGGTCGACGTCGGTCGCGGTGGTCAGCCGGACATCCGCGGTCAGCGCCTCCAGCATCACCGTCCTCGGGTCCGCCGGATCCGGGAACGAGTAGCAGGAGAACGGCGTCAGCGGCGCCGGAGCCCGCCCGGCCCCGGCCGGCAGCAGCCGGATCGCCACGTGCGGCAACGCGGCCAGGTCGAGCAGGTGTCGCAGTTGTTCGCGCCAGACCTCCACCGGGTCACCGGCGGGCTCGCAGGCCGCCTCGGTGATCAGTGCCGTGTAGCGGGGCGGATCGACCCGCCGCAGCACCGCGTGCCTGGCGGCGCGGGCCCGCAGGTCGGCCTCCACGTCCACCCCCGGATCGAGCAGCTGGCCGGCGGCGATGCGTAGGCGGGCGTACTCCGGGGTCTGCAACAGGCCGGGCACGACGGCCGGCTGATACTCGACGATGCCCGCCGCGCCGGCCTCCAGCTCGGCGTACGTGCGCTGCCGCTCGCCCATCTCACCCAGCGACTTCCACCAGCCCCGACTGGTCGCGGCGTCGCGGGCGATGACGATCAGCGCATCCCGCTGCGTCGGCGACACCTGGTAGACGTCGAGCAGGTCGAGCACGTCGGCCAGATCCGGGCGGCTCTGCCCCAACTCGATGCGGGACAGTTTGGAGGTGGACGCCCAACCGAGCCGCTCACACACCTGTTCCAGCGTCAGCGCCTCCCGCCGCCGGAGCTGGCGTAGCTCGGCGCCGAGTCGCGCGCGTCGAATGACCGGACTCGTTGGCAACGGCATTCCCGCCTCCCCACCGAGGGAGAGTACGCACGGCGATCACCCAGCGCAATAGGACGCTCGCATTCCGCAATCCCCCGCACCTGGGAGGTGAGCCCGACTCACCGCACCCCGGCGGCGTCCATCCCCCGCAACTCCTTCTTCAGATCGGCGACCTCGTCGCGGATCCGGGCCGCCAACTCGAACTGCAGCTCCCGCGCGGCGGCGAGCATCTGGTCGTTGAGCTCCTGGATGAGCTGCGCCAACTCGGCCCGCGCCATCCCCTCCCGGGCCGGGGTGCCGGTGCCGGCCCGGACGCGGCTGCGCGTCTCCTTGACCGGGGCCTTGCCCCGGGACAGCTGCCGTACCGCCCCGCCGACCCGGGTCGCCTCGGTGTCCTCAGCCTCGCGGTAGATGTCGTCGAGGATGTCGTGGATCTTCTTCCGCAGCGGCTCGGGACTGATGCCGTGCGCCTCGTTGTGCGCGGTCTGCTTGGCCCGCCGACGGTTGGTCTCCTCGATCGCGTCCGCCATCGACGGCGTGATCTTGTCGGCGTACATGTGCACCTGGCCGGAGACGTTGCGGGCCGCCCGGCCGATGGTCTGGATCAGCGACCGGCCGCTGCGCAGGAAGCCCTCCTTGTCCGCGTCGAGGATCGCCACCAGGGACACCTCCGGCAGGTCGAGGCCCTCGCGCAGCAGGTTGATGCCGACCAGCACGTCGTAGTCGCCCCGGCGCAGCTCACGCAGCAACTCCACCCGGCGCAGCGTGTCGACCTCGGAGTGCAGGTAGCGCACCCGGATGCCGTTCTCCAGGAGGTAGTCCGACAGGTCCTCGGCCATCTTCTTGGTCAGTGTGGTGACCAGCACCCGCTCGTCCCGCTCCGTACGCAGCTTGATCTCGTGCATCAGGTCGTCGATCTGGCCCTTGGTCGGCTTGACGACGACCTCCGGGTCGACCAGGCCGGTCGGGCGGATCACCTGCTCGACGAACTCGCCCTGGGCGTGCTCCAGCTCCCACGGGCCGGGGGTGGCCGACAGGAAGACCATCTGGCCGACCCGCTCCAGGAACTCGTCGAACCGCAGCGGCCGGTTGTCGGCGGCACTGGGCAGCCGGAAGCCGTGGTCGATCAGCATCCGCTTGCGGGAGGCGTCGCCCTCGTACATGCCACCGATCTGCGGGATGGTCACGTGCGACTCGTCGACCACGGTGAGGAAGTCGTCGGGGAAGTAGTCGAGCAGGCAGTGCGGCGGGCTGCCGGGCAACCGGCCGTCGATGTGCATCGAGTAGTTCTCGATGCCGGAGCAGAAACCCACCTGCCGCATCATCTCGATGTCGTACGTGGTGCGCATCCGCAACCGCTGCGCCTCCAACAGCTTGCCCTGGCGCTCCAGCTCGGCCAGCCGCTCGCCCAGCTCGGTCTCGATGTCGCGGACGGCCCGCTCCATCCGCTCCGGACCGGCCGCGTAGTGCGTCGCGGGGAAGATCAGCAGGTGGTCGACCTCGCGCACCACGTCGCCGGTGAGCGGGTTGAGGTAGTAGAGCTTCTCCACCTCGTCGCCGAACAGCTCGACGCGCACGGCGAGTTCTTCGTACGCCGGGATGATCTCCAGCGTGTCGCCGCGGACCCGGAACGTGCCCCGCTGGAAGGCCATGTCGTTGCGGGTGTACTGGATGTCGACCAGCCGACGCAGCAGCTGGTCGCGGTCCAGCTCCTGGCCGACCGCGACCCGCACCGCGCGGTCGAGGTATTCCTCCGGGGTGCCCAGCCCGTAGATCGCCGAGACGGTCGCGACCACCACCACGTCGCGCCGGGTGAGCAGCGACATGGTCGCCGAGTGCCGCAGCCGCTCGACCTCCTCGTTGATCGAGGAATCCTTCTCGATGTAGGTGTCGGTCTGCGGGATGTACGCCTCGGGCTGGTAGTAGTCGTAGTAGGAGACGAAGTATTCCACCGCGTTGTCCGGCAGCAGCTCGCTGAACTCCTTGGCCAACTGCGCGCAGAGCGTCTTGTTCGGGGCCAGCACCAGCGTGGGGCGCTGCAACCGCTCGATCAACCACGCCGTGGTGGCGCTCTTGCCGGTGCCCGTCGCGCCGAGCAGCACGGTGTGCCGGTCGCCGCGGCGCACCCGCCGCTCCAGATCGTCGATCGCCGCCGGCTGGTCGCCGGCCGGCTGGAACTCGCTGATGACCTGGAAGCGGCCGTCCAGCCGGGGTATGTCGAGCGCCATGACCCCCACGGTACGCCCGGGGCCCGACAGTCCGTGCCGACTACGGCCGGCACGTGATCCGCTTCGATATTCGCATTGTGTGGTTCTTCTCACCCGGCTACGCTTTTGCCGTAGGCCGCTCGCGGCGGCCGACCGGGCCGGTGGCGAGCCGCACAGGCCGCGCCGCCCCCGGCACAGAAGGTCGCAGCACCCGGCATGCCCGGCGTGCGCATCCGACGTGGTCGCGCCGAACGCGCAGACCGGCCGCCGCGAGCGCCGTCGGCTCGTTTCGTCACCCGATCCCGGTCCGGCCCGTTCATCCTCCCGTGGAGAACACCTCACGACCGACACCCGCTGCCCGCGACACCGACCATCCCGGTCCGGACGACCCGGCCGCCGGCCCGACCCGCTCCGGCCGCCCGGCGAAAGCTCACGGTGGTTCCACCGGCCGCCGGCACCGCACCGGGCCACTGCGCCACCGGGGCGGCATCGTGCCGCCCGCGATCCTCGGTCTCACCGAGCCCGATCCCGCGCCCGGCCAGCCAGGGCGGCGACCCGGGACCCGTCGGGCCGCGGTGTCCCTCGGCGGGCTCGACCTCGCCGCCGGCGACCCGGCGGTGGACGAGGACCTCACCGGGGCGACCGAGGAGGCCGGCGCGGCGCGGCGCGGCACCACCCGCCGGCGCCGGCTCATCCTGACCGCGCTCGCCCTGACCGCCGTGCTCTCCGCCGTCATGCTGGTGGCCACGCTGGTCAACTGGGCACCCGACGGGCCGGCACCGCGGGAGATGACGGCGGCCGAGCGGGAACGGGTGGCCGGGATGCGGGTCATCAACTACCGCGACCTGCGCGCCGGGCTGCACGTCACGGTCGGTGGCGGGACGGCCCGCACCGATCTCGTCGGCTGGGTCGACTGGGCCCGGCAGCTGGTCTACCTGGACGTGGGAGGGCCCGGCGCGGGCGCGCTGCGCGGCCTGGCCCAGGCCACCCCCACCGTGCTGGTGGTCCGGCCCGATCCGGCGGCGGTACCGACGCCCGCCACGCCGCCCCTGGTACCGCCGGCCGACGGCTGGCGGCTGCCCACCGATCGTGGACTCGACCCGCTGTTGGGCCTGATCTTCGCCCTGGCCGCCGACGGGCCGGAGCCTGCCGACGGGCCTGTGGGCCGCTGGGTGGGCCGGGACCGGGTCAACGGGGAGACGGTCGACATCCTGGAGGGGCCGTTGCCGAGCGCCGCGCCCACCACCACCGGCTCCGCCGCCCCGGCGGGCCCGACCGGCGAGAGCCAGGCCGCGCGCTACTGGCTGGACCCGGCTGGCCGGCTGCACCGGCTGACGGCCAGCCTGCCCGGGGTCGGGCCGGTGAACATACAGCTGAACCGGACCGACCGGCCCACGCTTCGGCCGGTCGACGCGCTGGGCGGCCGGCCCGGCCTGCCCCGCGCCCTCAGCGCCGCCGAACGGGACCGCTGGCGCAGATTGCCGGAGCGGTTGCGGTCGGCTGGCGGTGCCGCCGTCACCCTGACCGCTCCGGTGTCCGCCGGCACCAACCTACGCGGCGCGGGCTGGCTGAGCTGGACCTCGGGTACGGCGTACCTCGGCGTCACCGACCTCGACGCGGACGGCGCACGGACCCTGGTCCGCCGCGACCGCACCGGGTTCACCCGGATCGAGAAGACGTCAGCGGGCGGCGAGGCAGATCTTCCGCCGCTGCCCCCACCGAACACCGGCTGGCGGGCCGACCCGCACCGCACCGAAGCCCTCGATCCGCTGGTGGACGCCGCGCTGCGGACCGCCCGGGGAACCGGGCCGCAGGGCAGCATCCGACGGGTACGCGGCGACAGCCTCGCCGGCACTCCGATCGACATCGTGGAGGTCGACACCGCCCGGGGCCCGACGCGCTACTGGGTGGACCGCACCGGGCTGCTGCGCCGGGTGGAACTGCCGACGCGGGCCGGTGCCTGGGCGCAGCTCGACCTGACTCCCGGCCCGGTGCCGCCACTGACCTCATCCGGCGCGACGCGCTGACCCCAACCGGGCGCGACGCGCTCACCCCAACCGGGCGCGACGCGCTGAGCGGTGGGTGGGATCAGGGGTGCCAACCGGTCCGGGCCGCCCACTCCTCCGCCCGCAGGTGCTCCTCGTCGAACCACGGGTCCTTCGCCGTGGCGTACGCGCCGCTGTCCGGCGCGGACGCCGCCAGTTCCCGCTTGAGCATCAGGTACGCGGCCCGGCGGTCCGGGTCGGCCCGCAGGTGGTCGCGCATCAGCAGGGCGTACCGCCAGCCGGGCGAGCCGGTCACCCGGATGTGCAGATGGACCGGGCGGGCCGGGTCGGCGCTGCCGTGCAGCCGCTTCGCCCACCGGCCGCTGCCGGGCGGTCGGGGGCTGTCCCACCAGTCGCCCGGCAGCCGGGGAAAACCGGCGTCGGCGAGCCGTTCGGCCAGCGGACCGTCGGCGTCGGCCAGCGACGGCACGCTGAGCTGGATGTCGATCACGTCCTTGGCGGCCAGCCCGCTCATCGCCGTCGAGCCGATGTGATCGATCCGCAGGTCGGCCGGGGCGATCGCGTGCCGGATCCGGGCGGCCAGCCGGGCGTACTGCTGGGGCCAGGTCGGATCCGGCTCGGCCAACGTCACCCGGCGCGCCCGGACCACCCGGCGATGCCGCACGTTGGCCTCGAACGGCACCAGCCGGTCGTACCAGAGCGCGTCGACCGCCGCGTGCAACTGCGCCAGGGTGCCGTCGTTGCTGAGCAGCACGTCCGCCACGGCAGCCCGACGGGCGTCGTCGGCCTGGGCGGCGATCCGCCGCTGGGCGTCCGCGCGACTCATCGCGCGGTCGCGGGTCAGCCGCTCCAATCGGGTCTCCACCGCCGTCTGCACCACGACCACCAGGTGGTACGTGGGCGCCAACCCCACCTCGACCAGCAGCGGCACGTCGTTGACCACCACCGCGTCCGCCGGTGCGGCGGCGACCAGCTCCGCGGTACGGGACCGTACCCGGCCGTGCACGATCGCCTCCAGCCGGCGGCGGGCCGCCTCGTCGGCGAAGACCAGGTCGCCAAGGGCGGCCCGGTCGAGGGCACCGTCGGCGTCGAGGACCCGCTCGGAGAAGGCGGCGACGACCTCGGCCAGCCCTTCGGTGCCGGGGGCGACCACCTCCCGCGCGATCTGGTCGGCGTCGACGAGCACGGCGCCCCGCTCGACCAGCCGCCGCGCCACGGCGCTCTTTCCCGACCCGATCCCGCCGGTCAATCCCACCCTCAGCACGTCACCCAGTCAACCCGATCATGCCGGCCCCGCCAAACGGGACCACCCGCCCGAGGGCGGCGCAAGCGAGGCTGACCGCGGGCGACGAGCAAGCCAGGCCGTGCACGCCGACGGCACAGGCCAGCGGGGACACCCGCAGGCCGTGGGCACAGACGAAGAGGGCCCCGCCGCGACCCGGGGTACCGGGTCGGGGCGGGGCCCGTCGTCAATCAGCGACAGCTCCGCGTCGCGGCGTCAGACGCGCCGGACTGGAGTTGTCACGGGGTCACTTGCCGCCGGCGAGCTTCTCCCGCAGAGCGGCGAGCGCCTCGTCGGTCGCCAGCGTGCCCGAGGGCTCCTCGGCCTGGCGGCTGGGGGCCGCGCTGGTCGAGGTCGTGGTGCCGGTCGGCGCCGGCTGCGGGTTGGCAGCGGCCTCGGCCTCGGCGGCCCGGGAGGTCTGCACCTGCTTCTGGTGCGCCTCCCAGCGCTGCCGCGCCTCGGCGTACTGCTGCTCCCACGTCTCGCGCTGCTTGTCGTACCCCTCGAGCCACTCGCCCGTCTCCGGGTCGAAGCCCTCCGGGTAGATGTAGTTGCCCTCGGTGTCGTAGGTCGCGGCCATGCCGTAGAGGGTCGGGTCGAAGTGCTCCTCGCCCTCGACGAAGCCCTCGTTGGCCTGCTTGAGCGACAGCGAGATCCGGCGACGCTCCAGGTCGATGTCGATGACCTTGACCATGACCTCGGAGCCGACCTGGACGACCTGCTCCGGGATCTCCACGTGACGCTCGGCCAGCTCGGAGATGTGGACCAGGCCCTCGATGCCGTCGTCCACCCGGACGAAGGCGCCGAACGGCACCAGCTTGGTGACCTTACCCGGCACGATCTGCTGGATCGCGTGGGTGCGGGCGAACTGCCGCCACGGGTCTTCCTGGGTCGCCTTCAGCGACAGCGAGACCCGCTCGCGGTCCAGGTCGACGTCCAGGACCTCGACCTCGACCTCCTGGCCCACCTCGACGACCTCGGACGGGTGGTCGATGTGCTTCCAGGACAGCTCCGAGACGTGCACCAGACCGTCCACGCCGCCGAGGTCGACGAACGCGCCGAAGTTGACGATCGAGGAGACGACGCCCTTGCGGACCTGCCCCTTCTGGAGCTTGTTGAGGAACTCGGTGCGCACCTCGGACTGCGTCTGCTCCAGCCAGGCCCGGCGGGACAGAACCACGTTGTTGCGGTTCTTGTCCAGCTCGATGATCTTGGCTTCCAGCTCGCGGCCCACGTACGGCTGCAGGTCACGCACCCGCCGCATCTCGACCAGGGAGGCGGGCAGGAAGCCGCGCAGCCCGATGTCGAGGATGAGGCCACCCTTGACCACCTCGATGACCGAACCGCGGACGACGCCGTCCTCGTCCTTGATCTTCTCGATCGTGCCCCAGGCCCGCTCGTACTGCGCCCGCTTCTTGGAGAGGATCAGCCGACCCTCCTTGTCCTCCTTCTGGAGGACAAGGGCCTCGATGTGGTCGCCCACCGAGACGACCTCTGCCGGGTCCACGTCGTGCTTGATCGACAACTCACGAGAGGGGATGACGCCCTCGGTCTTGTAGCCGATGTCGAGCAGGACCTCGTCCCGATCGACCTTGACGACGGTGCCTTCGACAATGTCGCCGTCGTTGAAGTACTTGATGGTCTCGTCGATCGCGGCGAGGAAAGCCTCCTCAGAGCCGAGATCGTCGACGGTGACCCTGGTGGCGCTCGAGGGGGCCTCGATGCTGCTCGTCATGTGGGCGGTTGCTCCGGTCGGATGGTGTGTCACAGCAGGCTGGTGTCGCGGTGACCTGTGCGCGCCAACGGATCCGCCGGCGGGCCCACCCGGAAATCGCTGAACGAGATCTTGATGTGACTCCGTCGACCGCGCACCTGCTCCCTGCCGAGGCACACGATCCGCGAGCGCATCCTCTAGCCTACCCGCTGCATTACCACAGCGTGCAAGCCCTCCCGTCTCCTCGCGACCTCGCCACCTGCGAAAGGGGAGATTTCATGCGGTAAGGGGCTGCGGCCGTCTCGTCCGTCACAGGAGCACCATTCGTCCCGGTGGTCCGGCGCGGTCCCCGGGCGACCGGGGGCCTAGCGTAAGCGAGTGGACGACGACAGGGTGACCCGCCGCCGGGTCGGTGCCGACGAGGTCCGCCGGGCCAACCGTGGCTGGTGGGACGCGGACGCCGACGACTACCAGGCCGAGCACGGAGCGTTCCTGGGCGACGTGGACTTCGTCTGGTGCCCGGAGGGGTTGCGCGAGGCGGATGCCCGGCTGCTCGGCGAGTTGACCGGACGCCGGGTGCTGGAGGTCGGCTGCGGCGCCGCGTCCTGCTCCCGCTGGCTGGACACCCAGGGTGCCCGGCCGGTCGCCGTGGACCTGTCCGCCGGCATGTTGCGGCACGCGGCGCAGGCCGCCGCCCGCAGCGGGGTACGCGTACCGCTGGTGCAGGCCGACGCCCTGGCCCTGCCCTTCGCCGACGCGGCCTTCGACATCGCCTGTACGGCGTTCGGAGCGGTGCCGTTCGTCGAGGACTCGGCGGCGTTGATGCGCGAGGTGCACCGGGTGCTGCGGCCCGGCGGCCGCTGGGTCTTCTCGGTGACGCACCCGATGCGCTGGATCTTCCTCGACGACCCCGGCGAGGGCGGGCTGACCGCCGTCCACTCGTACTTCGACACCCAGCCGTACGTGGAGCAGGACGAGCACGGCGTGGCCACCTACGTCGAGCAGCACCGCACCCTCGGCGACCGGGTCCGGGAACTGGTCGGCGCCGGGTTCCGGCTGGTGGACCTGGTGGAACCCGAGTGGCCGGCGGGGCACGAGGGCGTCTGGGGGCAGTGGAGCCCGCTGCGCGGGCGGCTCTTCCCCGGTACCGCCATCTTCGTCGCCGACAAGCCCGGCCCGTGACCCGCACCGCCGGGGCGACCGGAACCGCGCTGGCCGAGCCCTTCGAATCAAGCTGCCGCTCGCCCTGGTCGTTTTCGCCGGACGACCCCGGGTAACCGGGCGGCATGGCCGAAATGGAGTTCCGCCGGGGTGACCACGTCTCCTGGGCCAGCCACAGCGGCCGGGCGTACGGCGTGGTGAAGGAGAAACTGACCGAACGCACGCACGTACGCGGACACGCCGTGAACGCGTCACCGGAGGCCCCGCAGTACCGCATCCGCAACGACGATTCGGGCCGGGACGTCGCCCACCGGCCGGAGGTGCTGCGTCATGAGCCGAATTGACGATCCGCAGCAGACCTACCAGGAGTTCACCGAGGCGGTGAACATGAAGCCCGCCGAACTCCGGGAGTGGCTGGAGACCCCGGAGTCGAAGCACGTCGGCTGGCAGAAGAAGGGCACCGAGGGCGGCGAGTCGGTCGGCCACGAGTCCGGCCGGAAGATCGTCGACCTGCTCCGGCGCAAGCGCGACGAGTTGACCGCCGCCGACTACAAGCACATGCGCAAGGTCGTCGGGTACGTCCGGCGGCACATGGCGCAGCGACCGAGCGGCGACGTCCGCGAGACCCGGTGGCGGTACTCGCTGATGAACTGGGGCCACGACCCGGTCAAGGCCCCGCTGCCGCCGCCCGGCGGTCCGTCACGACGCGCCTTGGAACGGCACGGCGCCCCGCCGAAGTCACGCCGGGGGCCGGCCCGCTGATCCCCACCACCCGACGACCGGAAGCCCGACAGCGAGGGAATCAGTGGTCGGCGCTGTTCCAGTCCCGCCCTTCGCCGACCGACACCTCCAGCGGCACCGATAGTGGGTACGCCCCACCCATCTCGCGCCGCACCAGCTCCTCCAGCGTCGCCCGCTCCCCCGGCGCCACCTCGAAGACCAGCTCGTCGTGCACCTGGAGCAGCATCCGGGAACGCAGCCCGGCGTCGCGCAGGGCGGTGTCGACGTGCAGCATGGCGACCTTGATGATGTCCGCCGCCGAGCCCTGGATCGGGGCGTTGAGCGCCATCCGCTCGGCCATCTCCCGCCGCTGCCGGTTGTCGCTGACCAGGTCGGGCAGGTAGCGCCGGCGGCCGAGGATGGTGGAGGTGTAGCCGTCCTGACGGGCCCGGGCGACGACCTCCTGGAGGTAGTCCCGGACGCCGCCGAAGCCGGCGAAGTAGTTCTCCATCAGCCCGCGCGCCTCCTCGGCGCTGATGCCGAGCTGCTGGGACAGGCCGAAGGCGCTCAGCCCGTACGCCAGGCCGTAGTTCATCGCCTTGATCTTGCGCCGCTGGTCCGGGACGACCTCGGCCACCGGGACGCCGAAGACCGACGAGGCGGTCGCCGCGTGGAAGTCGGCGCCGGAGTTGAACGCCTGGATCAGCGCGTCGTCCGCCGACAGGTGCGCCATGATCCGCATCTCGATCTGGCTGTAGTCGGCGGTGAGGAGGCATTCGTACCCCTCCCCCACGACGAAGGCACGGCGGATCCGCCGCCCCTCCTCGGTGCGGATGGGGATGTTCTGCAGGTTGGGCTCGGTGGAGGAGAGCCGGCCGGTGGCGGCCACCGTCTGGTTGAAGGTGGTGTGGATGCGCCCGTCGTCGGAGACCGACTTGAGCAGGCCGTCCACGGTCGACTTGAGCTTGGCCACGTCGCGGTGGCGCAGCAGGTGGGTCAGCACCGGATGCGGATTCTGCGCGTGGAGCCACTGCAACGCGTCGGCGTCGGTGGTGTAGCCCGTCTTGATCCGCTTGGTCTTGGGCAGGTTCAGCTCGCCGAAGAGGATCTCCTGCAACTGCTTGGGCGAGCCGAGGTTGAACTCCCGCCCCACGGCCGCGTACGCGCCCTGGGCGGCGGCCTTCACCTCGGCGGCGAAGTGCGCCTCCAACTCGGACAGGTACTCGGTGTCGGCGGCGATGCCGGTGCGTTCCATGTTCGCCAGCACCCGCATCAGCGGCAGCTCGACGCCGGCCATCAGCCGGGCCGACTGCTCGCCGTCGCGGGACAGCTCCGCGTCGATCGCGTCGGCCAGGTCCAGGGTGGCCCGGGCGTGGAGCATCAGGTTCTGCTCGGCCTCGCCGTCGCCGCCGAGCCCGTCCAGCGTGAGCTGGCCGTCGTCCGGGGTGTCGACGCGCAACTCGCGGTGCAGGTAGCGCAGCGCCAGGTCGGTCAGGTCGTAGGAACGCTGGTCGGGGCGGGCCAGGTAGGCCGCGATCTGGGTGTCCCGGGCGATGCCGGCGAGGGACCAGCCGTGCGCGGCGAACGCGAGCACGGCGGGCTTGCTGTCGTGCAGCACCTTGGGCCGGGTCTCGTCGGCCAGCCAGCCCGCGAGGGCCACCTCGTCGGCCTCCGCCAGCCCGCTCGGGTCGAACCAGGCCGCCGCGCCGTCGGCGGTGGCCAGGGCCATGCCGCTGACGGTGGCGGTGTGCCGCCGGTTGGGACCGGTGTCGAGCTTGACCGCGACGCCGACCGGGGTGCCCGCCGGGGCGTGTGTCGCCAGCCAACCGGCCAGGGCGCCGGGTCCGGCGAGCACCTCGCCGGCCAGGTCGACCGGCGCCCCGAGGTCGACGAAGAGCGCCCGCCAGGAGGCCAGCCCGAGCAGCAACCCGACGGCGTTGACGAGCAGGGCGGCGACCAAGGCGGCACCCACCCGCAACGGGTCCAGTTGGCCGGCCAACGTCGCCACGGGCGCCCAGTCCTGCGAGCGTACGAACAGCACCAGACCGACGGCCAGGGCCACCACGAACACGACGGTGAACGCGCGGTTGACCAGTCGCCACCAGCGCCCCTTCACCGGCGCGACTCCACAGTGACGGGCCGGGACCGCACCGCGCGGACCCGCCGCAGCAGCGCGCCGGACACCCCCAGCCCCATCCCGACGAACTCGGTGAGATGGGTGAGCCACCGCAGGCCGGCGGCGTAGAGCAGGAACCGCGGGCCGCGGTGCCGCAACGCGAACGCCAGCAGCTCCCGGTCCGCCACGATGGCGGCACCGACCAGGGTCACCGGCAGCGCGGCCAGCCAGGGTGACAGCAGGATCAGCGGCGCGGTGCCCACGGTCAGTCCACTGGAGACCATGCCGACCACCGACCCGAGGTCGACCCGGTGCGGGGTCCGCCCCTCGCCGCCCGACCCGGCGGCCGGACGCTCCCAGCGGGCGGCGACGACCGCACCGGCGTACGTCACCGCGCGGCGGAACAGCTCCGACAGGTACGGCCGCAGCCGGTCCACGTCGTCGTGGCGGCCGACCATCTCATCGCTCACCCGGATCTCGTACCGCCGGGGCAGCCGCGTGCCGAACTCCACGTCCTCGGCGTCACGCAGCCGCTCGTCGAAGCCGCCGACCAGCTCGAAGACCGCCTTGGGCACGGCGGTGAGCGCGAACATCGTGGTTGCCGTCACCCCGGTGGCCCGGCGTCGCCAGAAGTGCTCGAACAACGTCTTGTACGCCTCGACCGGGCCGTCGTCGTAGAGCGGGCGCAGATCGTAGATGCCCTGCACGACACCGCAGTCCGGGTACGCCTCGAGGGTGCGTATCGCGGCGGCCAGCGCGCCGGGTGCCAGGGCGATGTCCGAGTCGACGAAGAACAGCACGTCACCGGCGGCCCGGGCGGCACCGGCGTTGCGGGCCGCCGACACTCCCCGGTTGCTCGGGAAGGCCAGCACCGTGCAGGGGAACTCGGCCGCGATCCGTCGGGACCGGTCGGTGCTCGCGTCGTCGACGACGATCACCTCGGCCGGCGGTGGGGTCTGGGCGCAGACCGCCGACAGGCAGTCGCGCAGGGTCCGCTCCTTGTTGTAGTTGGGTACCACCACGGAGACCCTCACCGGACCCACCCCTCGGTGCCGTCGCCGCCGGCCCGGCCGCCGCTCGGGCGCAGCGCCAGCCAGCCCAGCGCCACGAACCCGGCCAGCACGTACAGGTTGGTGTGCAGCAACTCCCAGCCCCGGAAGTGCAGATCCGCGCCGCGCAGCCCGACGAGGGTCCAGGCGGCGCTGGCCACGAAGCCGGCCCAGAGCAGCCCGCCGGCCACGACCGAGACCCGGTTGCCGGCCCGCCGGCCGCGCACCACCAGCAGCACCAGCGCCGGTACGCACCACACCCAGTGGTGGTGCCAGGAGACCGGCGAGACGAGCAGGCCGGTCGTCGCACAGGCCAGCACGCCGAGGAACTGGTCACCGGCCCGTACGCACCGGACCGCGACCACGATCCCGGCCACTGCGGTGAGCACCGCCAGCGGCAGCCAGACGGCCCGTACGTCGGCGGTGTCGCCGAGGCGGGCCAGCGCGCCGTGCAGCGACTGGTTCAGCACCGTACGGGGATCGCCGGTGACGCGGGCGGTGTCGAACACGCCACCGCCCCAGAACCGGACCGAGTCGACCGGCCGCCAGGCGAAGCCGAGCCCGACGGTGGCCGTGAATCCGGCCAGGGCCACCCCCGCCGCTCGCCACCGGCGCAGGCAGAGCAGGTACACCACGAAGATCAGCGGGGTGAGCTTGATCCCGGCGGCGATGCCGATACCGAGACCGCGCCACCGGCTGCGGGGTGCACCGGTCAGGTCCAGCAACACGATCAGCATCAGGAACAGGCCCACCTGGCCGACCTGAAGGTGACCCGCCACCGGGAAGACCGGCAGCACCGCGACCGTGCCCAGCAGAACGGTACCCGCGCCGGCACCCGCGCCGGCGGCCCGCAGCGACGCGCGGACCACGGCCGCCAGCGCGACGACCGAGGCCAGCGTCCAGAGCCCGATCGCGGTTGACGCGTCGACGTGGGCCAGCGGTTGCAGCAGCAGCGCGGCGAACGGCGGGTACGTGAAGCCCAGCACGATGCCGTCCACACCACGGTGGGCGATGTCGTAGAGCTTTCCGTCGCCACCGGCGGCGGCGATCGCGGCCGCCCGGTAGACGGCGAGGTCGCCCCAGAACCGGCCGGTGCTCCGGTGCACGACGACGGCGGCGGTGGCCACCAGCACCGGCAGCACCAGCAGCGCGGTGGCGGGCAGCGCCACACCGGACCGGCGATCCGACCGAGGGCCCGCCGCCGGCGAGAGGATCGTCACCAATTCCCCCTTCGAACGTCGGCGGGAAGACGGTAACAATCGATGTGTCAACGCTTTCTGTAACTGATCTGGATTACCCACGGCCAGCGCCGACGCGGGCGGCCTCGGTGTGCACCCGTAGCAGCAAAGCCGCCCATTCCGTCCCGGATAGGGCCGGTCCGGCGTTGTCGGTGCTCATTCCCCTGTGTACGGTGGGCGCGTTACGTGCAGGGCTCATGGCACTCCGTGGGGGATTGAACGGTGCCCAACGAAGCAGTGTCCGACGCCGCCGATCCGACCTCACGCGTCCTCGGCGGTGCACCAGATCCGGACCGCTCGACCCGCACCGCGAACTGGGTGGGAATCAGCACACTGGCCGGCGCGATCGCACTGGCCGCGATCGCGATCCCACCGCTGCTGACCCCCGACGAGCAGCGGCCCGACGGACCTCAGGGCGGAGCCGCCGCACCCGCGGCGACGAGCGCCCCAACGGTCACCGCGTCGCCCTCCCCCGTCGCCTCCCGGGCGTCGGGCCCGACCGCGGAAGGCGCCGGACCGGCGTCGGACCCGACCGCGCAGAGCGCCGGACCGACCTCGGGACCGGTGCCGAGCCGGCCGGCCGAGACGGCGGCGGCCCCGGTGCCGTCGCCGTCCGCCACGACGGGCCGCTCCACTCCGACGCCGTCGTTCCGCCCGGTCAGTGTGCAGGCCGAGGACCCCGGCAACCTGCTCGGCGAAGGCGCCAGCGTCGTCACCTGCCCCGCCTGCGAGGGCGGTGCCCGCGTCCGCTACCTGGGCAGGCTCACCGCCTACCTCACCACGCCAACCGCCGGTCGTCGCACCATCACCGTCACCTACGAGCTCAACGGGGAACGCGACCTCAAGATCTCCATCAACGGTGCCGCACCGACCACCCACCGCCTCACCGGGACCGGCTGGGACACCCCCCACACCTTCCAGTACACCGACGTCGTCCCGGCCGGGCGGGTCAGCTTCGCCTTCTACAACGACACCGGCCCACCCCCCGACATCGACAAGATCACCATCAGCTGACCGCTCCCGGATGAGCCGCTTCGTCGCGTACGTCGCCCTGTGCCGAGCCATCCTGCTCGGCAGGTTGGCGCTGACCTTGGCGGCGGTCGGCGTCGGCATCCGTGTCGTCGACGACAGCTGGCAGACGGTCGGCACCCTCGTCGTCATCACCGTCGCCACGACCGTGCAGGTCACCGTGCTGAGCCGTTGGCCGGCCGTCATCCGGTGGCGGCTGTGCTTCCTGGCCGTCGACGCCGCCCTCATGATCACCGTTCTGGTGCTCAGCCGCGGCGGCGTGGCCTTCTTCTGCTACGCCGCCGGCTTCGCCGCTCTCACCGGCGCCCTGCTGGGCACCCGTGCGCTACCACTGTGGATCGTCAACGCGGGGCTCGGGCTGGCCGTGGCGGCGCAGCTGCTGCGCGCCGAGGGGACGGACGCGGCAGACTCCATGGCCGCCCCGTTCGTACTCGCGTTTCCGATGATCGACATCGTTAGCGGGTACGGTGCCGCCGTCGTGACCGCGGCCCTGGCCCGATACCTCGACGCCTCGGTCGCGGCGGTGGCCGCCGCCCACCACTCGGCGGCGGCCTCGGAGCGGGCGCGGTTGGCACGCGAGCTGCACGACTCGGTCGCGAAGACGCTGCGCGGGGTGTCGTTCGCCGCCGTCGCGCTCCCCAGCCTGCTGCGCCGCCAGCCCGACCTGGCCGAGGAGCTCGCCAGCACCGTCTCCGCCGGGGCCGACACCGCAATCCGGGAGGCCCACGAGCTGCTCTCCGCGCTGCGCCGCGACGCGCTGGACCGGCCGCTCCCGGAGTACCTACGGCAGGCGTGCCGGATCTGGTCCGAGCGGACCGGCATACCGGTACGCCTCGCCGTCACCGCCGTCGAGCCGACACCGGCGGTCCGGTACGAGCTGGCCCAGATCCTCAACGAGGCGTTGGAGAACGTGGCCCGGCACGCGAACGCGACACTGGTCCAGGTCGGCCTGCACGAACGGAAGGGAGATGTGGTGATGACCATCCAGGACGACGGTGTGGGCTTCGCCCTTCCCGGCGAACTGACCGCGCTCTCCAATGCGGGCAGCTTCGGCATCATCGGGATGACCGAACGGGCCCAGGCGGTCGGCGGCACGCTGCGGCTCGACTCCGGCAGCCGGGCGGGCACCGCAGTGGTGGCCCAGGTTCCGCTCTCGGCTGTCACCGACGCTGCCACGAACCGATCCGGTGGGTGGTAGCCGTGATCGAGGTCATGATCGTCGACGACAATCCCATCGTACGGATGGCCCTGCGCGGATACCTCGCCAGCGCCGAGGACGTGACCGTGGTCGGTGAGGCACCCGACGGGCGGACCGCGGTGGCCACGGCACGGCGGGTGCGTCCGGACGTGACCCTGCTGGACCACCGGATGCCGATCGCCGACGGGCTCAGCGTGGTCAGCCAGCTCGCGGAGTGCTCTCGTGTCCTCGTCCTGACCAGTGACGACGCCGACGAGCTGATCGCCGGGATGCTGCGCGGCGGCGCCCGCGGCTACCTGGTCCACGGTGAGTTCGAACCGGCGGAGCTGCTGCGTGCGGTCCGGGCCGTGGCGGCCGGCCAGGGCTGGCTGTCACCGCGTAGCGCATCGGTCACCATCTCGGTGCTGCGCGAGCAGGCAGCCCGCGAGCAGGAGGGCGCGGACCGGGCGGAGGACCTCCGGGCGAGGCGCGAAGGGTTCGGCCTGACCCGGCGCGAGCAGGACGTGATGGCGTTGCTGTCTGCCGGACATTCGAACGCGGCGATCGCCCGCCGGCTGCTGCTGACCGAGAAGACGGTCAAGAACCATCTCGCGCACATCTTTGCCAAGCTGCAGGCCAGCAACCGCACCGAAGCGGTGGTGCGGTGGACGGCACGGCAGGGGTCCGCCTGACGTTCCCCCATCCGGCGCGCCACCGGCTGAACATCACGGCCCGAGCGGTCGTCGTACTGGCGACGGGCTCTTCCGCCCGGCATCACCGCCCGGATGGGGTTGTCATGAGCATCAGCGACGCCGGCGAACAGACCGACGGCCGGCCCGTGGTGGTCACTGCGCTGATCGCCCATCCCGACGAGTCCGAGCGGGCCGCCCTGCGCGCGGTGCTCGACTCCGGCGAACGGATGCGGGTCGTCGCTGTCGCCGGTGATGGCGGCGAGGCGATGGCCCTGGCACACCGGCTACACCCCGCCGTCACCCTGCTGGACGACCAGGTCACCACGCCGGACGGTCAGGATCTGGTCGCCACGCTGGCCCGACGGTCGCGGGTGATCATCCTGACCGGGGCCACCGCCCCCCGGGCGATCACGTCGCTGCTCCGCAGGCCGGTGCGTGGCTGTCTGGTGTACGGCCAGTTCGACGCCGCCGACCTACTCGGCGCCGTCCGCGCGGTCGCCGCCGGGCTGGGCTGGCTGTCGCCGGTGGCGGTGGCCGCCGCCAGCTGGCAGCTGCGGAACCGGGCGGGCGCAGCAGTCACCCTGGACCCGCCTGCCAGGGGCCATCACACCAGCTCGTCGGCGTTGTCGAGGAATCCCCGCGCGGCCCGCAGGGCGTAGAACGACCGCGACCGCACCGTCCCCTCCGGGATCCCGATCCGGTTGGCCGCCTCGGCGACCGAGGCGCCACCGTAGTAGAGCTCGACCAGCACGGCCCGGTGCTCAGAGGTAAGCCGGCAGAGCGCGTCGGCCAGTGCGTACCGGTCCACGACTCCGTCAAACGCGTTGTCCGGGGATGGCATCCACCCCACGTCCACCCCGTAGACCTCCGCCGGTCGGGCGGCACGGGCCCGAGCGGCGTCGATCGCCAGATGCCGGGCCACGATGAACATCCACCGGCGGACGGTGTCCGCCTCCACCGGCAGTTCCCCCAGCCGACGCCAGGCCCGCAGCATGGTCTCCTGCAGCAGATCTTCGGCGAGTTCACGCTGTCCACGGGTCAGCCGCAGCAGGAAGTGGAACAGCGGTTGGGCGTTCGCGGTGAAGATCGCCCGCATCCGACATGCGCCGTCGGTGTCGGTCCCGATCGGTCGGGTCGGGCACACATCGGTGTCCACGGCTGTACGCCTCCTCCGGCCTCGGCGATCTACGCGGTGCCTCGAACGCTAGCCACCGGTGAGGTCGGGACGCCTGAGGCGAAGGGCCCAGGACGGCCCAGAGTCCGTCCCGGGTGGACGTCGATCAGCGGAGTCGGTCACCAGTCCCGGAAGTCGTCCTCTTCGACCTTCGGACGCTCCTTCGGGCGGTGTGACCCGGGCTTGCAGCCCGCGAACGGACCGTTGGGGTTGCGCAGCGCCTCCATGGTCGGCCAGAGGTAGCTCTGGTGCCACGTCGCCGGGTCGGACGCCTGCGCCTGCGGGCCGGTCCGCTCCTGCCAGGCGAGCCAGAGCCCGTGCAGGTAGGCGATCGCCTCCGGGTGTTCCCGCCAGCGGGGACACCAGGGTGATGAGGAGGTGACCTCCCCGCCGTACACCGGAAGCAGGAGGTCTTCCACCCAGGACGAGAGACGGCGCAGTTCCTCGACGTACTCCGGCCCGTCGAGGTAGAGGATGAAGAAGGGTCTGGCCTGCTGCGCGGGCTGCGGATCGTCGCCCGGGGCTGGCGGAGTCGCCATCTGGGCCAGCTCCGGAACGTCCATGGGGGTCGCCTGCGTCATCGTGGTCACTCCACTTCGTACTAACACCTCAGGCTGCTCTCGTCGCCGGGATCGACGCCCAGGGTGGCGGCGAACCGTTGGTACGCGTCGACCCGAGCCTGCACCTGGGCGGTGTTCCGGCCGCCGCATTCCAGGGCGCCGTTGATGGTCCGGATGGTCTCGCCGAATCCCCCGCCGCCGGTGATCGCGTCGTGCGCGGTCATCGTGCCGGCACCGCTCTGGGTCATCCAGAACCAGAGCGCGGTCTGCCAGGCGACCGAGGCATCGGTCTTCACCAGGTCGGGTTCGTTGAGCAGGTCCAGACCGAGCGCGTCGCCGGCGGCCTTGTAGTTGGTGTTCCAGCTGAGCTGGATCGGCCCGCGGCCGTGGTAGGCGGTCTGGCCGGCGGGGCATCCGTAGGGCTGGCCGGTGTCGCAGTAGTTGCCCCACGCGGCCCGGTTGATCTCCTCGACGTGCACCAGGCCACCGGACTCGTGGTCGATGTTGGCCAGGAAGGCGGCCAACTCCCGCTTGCGGGTCTGCTCGTCGCCGGTGCCGGCGAAGGCGGGGAACTTACCCATCGCGTCGGTCAGCCCGGCGTAGCTGTAGAAGGAATTCCGGCTGGGGAACATCGCGGCGAAGTCCGACCCGCTGAGCAGCGCCGTCCCGTCGGCGTCCGGAGCATTGTCCGAGTCGTCCTGCACGGGCAGGGCGGTGGCGGAGTCGGCGTCGGGCTCCGGCTCCGAGCCGTCGGGGTCGGACTCCGAATCCGAGCCGTCGGTGGTGAACTGCGCGAAGAGCCCGCGGATCTGGAACGGGTAGCTGCCCAGGGCGAGGACGGGCATGCCGCCCTGGGCCTTGACGGTCTCCAGGCCGACATCCCAGGCCATCAGGGTCAGGGTGAGGTGGTCGCCGACCACTTCGTTCGCCTTCAGTAACCGCCTGGTCTCGTCAGCCAAATGGCAGAAGTACCGGGCGTGGGCGTGGATCGAATCCTCGGCGTCGAGCACGGAGGCTTCGCCGCTGTCGTCGTCGTCCTCGCCGTACTCGTCGAACACCTCGGGCGTCAGCTGGGAGAGCCCCTTGCGGCCCTGCGGGCCCTCCTTGTCCGCGTCGAAGCCGGACGCGTACTCGATCTGCGCCGCGATGATCACCGGGGTGAGCAGGTCGCACTTCTTGGCGGCGGCCCTGATCGGCG
>NZ_JBFBAO010000012.1:0-41674 GCF_040682255.1 Micromonospora sp. NPDC051296
CGGGAAGGTGTCGCCCCGGCGTACCGCCCAGCCGCGTTGGCGCAGCTCGGTCCGTATCCGGTCGGCTCCGGGCCGGTGGACCAGCACGAAGGCGCTGGCCGGGCGGCCGGCGACGCGTACCCCCGGCAGGGCCGACAGCCGGGCGACGAGGTGTTCGCGGTCGGCCGTGAGCTGCGCGGCGATGGCGCGCTCGGCCCGGACCGCCTCGGGGCCGGCGCAGGCGGACGCGGCGGCCAGGGCCGGTGTGGCGACCGCCCAGAGCGGCTGTACGGCGGCCAACCGCTCCAGCAGCGCGGCCTCGCCGAGCAGGTAGCCGATCCGCAGCCCGGCCAGCCCCCAGGTCTTGGTGAGGCTGCGGACGACCAGCAGCCCGGGTAGGTCCCGCCGGGCCGCCAGCGACTCGGGCTCGCCGGGTACGCCGGGCGCGGCGGTGGTGTCGGCGAACGCCTCGTCGACCACCAGCACGCGACCCGGCCGGGCCAGCGCGGCCAGGTCGGCGGCGGGGTGCAGCACCGAGGTGGGGTTGGTCGGGTTGCCGATCATGACCAGGTCGGCGTCGGCCGGGATCCGCTCCGGGGCGAGCCGGAAACCGTCCGCCGCGTCGAGCAGTACCCGCTCGACGACGTGCCCGGCCGCCCGCAGCGCGGCCTCCGGCTCGGTGAACTGCGGGTGCACCACCACCGGCCGGCGTACCCCGCGCAGCGCCTGGGCGAGCAGCACGAAGCCCTCGGCGGCACCGGCGGTCAGCAGCACCTCGGCCGGGGGCCGGCCGTGCCGGGCGGCGACGGCGGCCCGCGCCGGCCCGGGATCCGGGTACGCCGCGAGGTCGGCCAGCGACGCCGTGACCGGGTCGGCCAGCCAGCTCGGCATCGGGGCGCGCCGCACGTTGACGGCGAGGTCGACGAGGCCCTCGCCCACCTCCGCGTCACCGTGGTGGGCGAGATCCGGCTCGGCCGGCACCACGCCGGACGTCCCGGTCAGCTGACCATGCATGCCCGCGATCCTGCCGGGAAGGCCGCGCGGGGGACAGCCGCGCGGGGGGTGGGCAGCATCACCACCGATCACTTCATGAGTATTTCTCATAGACGAATCGGAAATGTCATAACTTGGCGGTGTGAGCAACCGACCCCTTGCTGCCGCTGGTCGTCTCGTTCCTCTCCTCCGTGCCGGACTCATCGCCGGCATCGTGGTCGCCGCCGTCGCCTACCCCGTGGTCGCCATGACCGGCGTCGGCGCCAAGGCCACCGCACACGCCGTGGAGAGCAAGACCCGCCTGCTGGCCACCGCCCTGCCCGCCGAAACGTCCTATCTGTACGCGCCCGACGGCAAGACCGTGCTGACCATGTTCTACGAGGAGTACCGGCAGTACACCAAGCTGTCGGACATCTCGCCGACCATGCTGCAGGCGATCGTGGCCGCCGAGGACAGCCGCTTCTACCAGCACCACGGCGTCGACCCGAAGGGCGTCGCCCGTGCCTTCGTGGCCAACGCCCGCTCCAGCGGCGTCTCCCAGGGCGCCTCCACGCTGACCATGCAGTACGTCCGGATGGCGCTGCGGGACAGCGCCACCACCCCGAAAGAGGTACAGGAGGCCACCGCACAGACCCCGATCCGCAAGGTCAAGGAGATGCGTATGGCGGTCGACCTGGAGAAGGAGTTGAGCAAGGAGGAGATCCTCGAGCGCTACCTCAACTCCGCGTACTTCGGGCACCGGGCGTACGGCATCTACGCCGCCAGCGAGATCTTCTTCTCCAAGACGCCCAAGGAGCTCACTCCCGTCGAGGCGGCCACCCTCGCCGGGCTGGTGAAGTCTCCCTCCCAGTACGACCCGGCCAGCTCCGACCAGAAGGACGCCACCGCCCGCCGCAACTACGTGCTGGACAACATGACGCATCTCGGCTACCTGTCACCGGACTCGGCTGCGGCGGCCAAGGCCGAGCCGATCCGGCTGCGCCTGACCTACCCGCCCAACGACTGCGCCGCGGTGCCCGAGAGCTGGAACAGCTGGGGATTCCTCTGCGACTACCTGAAGAACTGGTGGAGCGCGCAGCCCGCGTTCGGGGAGAACCGGCTGCAACGGATGGACAAGCTGCGCCGGGGCGGCTACCGCATCGTGCTCAGCATGGATCCGAAGATCCAGAAGGCGGCGGAGGAGAACGTCGGCACCAAGGGAAACACCGGCAGCCCGTTCGCCAACGGCATCGTGGTCTCCGAGCCGGGCACCGGGCGGGTCAAGGCGATGGCGGTGAACCGCACCTACTCGCTGAACCTGGACGAGAACCCGCTCAGCTCCAACCCGGAGGCCGGGCCCAAGGTGAAGGCCAACTACCCGAACACGGTGGCACCCCTGATGGGCGGTGGTGACCTACCGGGGTACCAGGCCGGATCCACCTTCAAGATGTTCCCCATGCTGGCCGCGCTGAACTCCGGCATGACCCTCAGCACCACCTTCAACGCGCCGCACCGGTACCAGTCCCAGATATACGACGGCTGGGCACCGACCAACGCCAGCGGCGCGATGAGCGGCACCCAGACCATGTGGTCCGGCTTCGGCAAGTCGGTGAACACCTACTTCGTCTGGCTGGAGGAGCAGGTCGGCGCGGAGAAGGCCGTCCGGCTCGCCGAACAGTTGGGGCTGCGCTGGCGTACCGATGTGGACCGGGAGCACGCCTCACCGTCGAGGGCGCACAAGTGGGGCGCGTTCACCCTGGGCGTCTCCGACGCCACCCCGCTGGAGATGGCCAACGCGTACGCCACCGTCGCCGCCGACGGACGGTACTGCGAGGCGATGCCGGTGACCGCCATCTACACCCGGGACGGCACCCCGGCCACCTTCAAGACCGCCGGGGGCATCGAACGGGAGGTCGCCAAGCCGCGGTGCCGCCAGGTGGTCAGCGCCGACGCCGCGCGCGCCGCGACCGACGCCGCCCGGTGCCCCACCGGCGACTCTCCGGCCAAGGGCGGTTGCGGTGGCTGGTCGACGGCGGACAGCGTCCGGGGCACGGTGGGCCGACCGGTGGCCGGCAAGACGGGTACCACGGACAGCACCCGGTCGGCCTGGTTCGTCGGCTACACCCCGGAACTGGCGGCGGCGAGCTTCATCTCCGACCCGGACAACCCGTTCAACGCGGTGGGTGACGGACAGTCACAGATACCGATCGCGGCGGTCTCGAACACCCTCCGCGACGCCCTCAAGGGCAAACCCGTCCGGGACTTCGTCCCACCCTCCGACCAGATCGTCGGCTGACGGCCGGCCACCCCGTTGCGCCAGATGCTCCGCTCGCTCAGGCCGGTGGCCCGCCGGCCGGCCCGGCCGGGACGACACCGGCCGGGCCGGCCGCCGCGACATCGCCGGACCCGACCCCGATCGATCCCGCCGCGACCGTGGCCGGTTCGGCCGCCGCGGCGGCCACCAGCCGCGTCGCGACCTGCGGGTACGCGGCCCAGTGCGGGACGAGTTGGGAGGCGTGTACACCGCGCCAGACGAATCCCTCCGGCGCCCCACCCGGCCAGCTCCACGCCGGCCGCTGCCCGCTCCTCGGGGTGAGCACCGCGCGGTGCTCCTTGTGCCCGGTCAACACCTCGCCCCGGGTGGCGACCACGCTGTCGCTCTGCGCGGTCGCCTCCCGGTAGCCGACGACCATCCCGTCGCGAATGCTGCCGACCGCGTCGAGCACCCCACACATCGGCAGCCCGTCCACCTCCCGGGACAGCCACAGCAGGCCGGCGCCCTCGGCGACCACCGGCCGGCCGGTCCGGGCCAGCTCGGCGACCGCGATGCAGAGCCGGCGGTTGGCGGAGAGCTGCTCGGCGTACGACTCAGGCAGGGCACCACCGACCACCAGTGCCTGGGTCTCGGCCGGCAGCACCTCGTCGGTGAGCGGGTCGAGCGTCACCACCTCCGCCCCGGCGGCCCGCAGCAGCTCGGCCGTCTCGGCATGGCTGAAGCTGCCACCCGGCCCGCCGGCCAGCGCGACGACCGGACGTCCGGCACCGGGCGGCCGGGCTGGCGCCACGCCGTCGGCACCCCCCGGCGGCTGCGGCGACCACGGCTGCACACCAATCGTCGGGGCCGAGCGGGCCAGCCCGAGCAGCCGGTCCAGTTCGACGGTGGCGGTCACCGCCTCGCCCAGGCGGCGGACCGCACGGGTGGCCTCGGCGGCACCGGCGAGGACGGGCACCACCCCGTGCCGACGGGCCGGCAGCACCGAAGGAAGGTCCTGGCGGCGCAGCGCGCCGTAGACCGGTACGCCGATGTCGTCGAGCGCCTCGCGCAGCAACGCCTCGTGCCGGGAGGAGGCGACCCGGTTGAGGATCACGCCGCCGATCCACAGCTGCTCGTCGTACGCCCGGAAGCCATGCACCAGGGCGGCCACCGACTGACCCATCGCAGCGACGTCGACCACCAGCACGACCGGGCTGCGCAGCGCGGTGGCGACGGCGGCGGTCGACTCGCTCTCGGGGCGGCCGGTGAGGCTGTCGTACAGGCCCATGCTGCCCTGTACGACCGCGAGGCCGGCGCCGGCCGCGCCGTGCAGGAGCAGCGGGGCGATCCGTTCGGTACCGACCAGCCGTGGGTCCAAGGTCCGCCCGGGCCGTCCGGCGGCCAGCCCGAGGTAGGCCGCGTCGACCTGATCCGGCCCGATCTTGAACCCGGCCACGTCGAGACCCCGGTCGGCGAACGCGGCGAGCAGACCGATCGCCAGCGCGTTCTTGCCGTGTCCGGAGGAGGGAGCGCTGAGCACCAGACGCGGCACGACGGTCATCATCGACTCCTCGCGAGCGGACGGCGTGCCGACCGTCGGCGCGCTCCGCCCGCGTGACGATAGCCGAACCGGACGACTGGCACGCACCGCCCGGTACCCATCCCATTCCGGCGCGGCCCATCGGCGCGGACGGCCCCGACGCGGGCACGCTCCGCCACCGGGACCCGCGGCGACGCCCCTCGGGCGGCGCGGGGCAGTGGTGGCGGTCACACGGGTAGCCTCGTAGCGTGTACCGGTTCCTGCTGACGCCGCGCTGGCTGGGCATCCTCGCGCTGACCCTGGTGGCCGCCATGGTGATGGTGGCGCTCGGAAACTGGCAGCTGGACCGCTACCGGGGCCGTACCGCGGTCAACGAACGGATCGACGCGGGCCTGCGGATGGCACCGGCGCCACTGCGCGAGGCGCTGCCCGCGCCCACCGGTGGTCCCGGTACGGCCGGCCCGCCGGCGAGCGAGGAGCGGACCTTCACCCGGGTCACCGTGACCGGCCGGTACGACACCGACAACATCGTCCTGGTCCGGGGCCGGACGGTCGAGAGCAAGGTCGGCTTCGAGGTGGTCACCCCGCTGGTGCTGGCCGACGGCACGGCCGTCCTGGTGGACCGGGGCTGGATCCCGCCGGCTCCCGGCGGGGCGATGGCCCAGCCGCAGGTGCCGGCGACACCGACGGGCGAGGTGACCGTCGAGGGCCGGGTGCACCCGAGCGAGAGCGGGGCCGGCACGGTGACCCGGCGCGAGGGCCGGCTGGAGACCCGGCGTGTCGCCGTGCCCCAGCTCGCCCGCGAGTTGCCGTACCCGGTGCACGGGGCGTACCTGCTGCTCGACGAGCAGACCCCGGCCGCCGACCCGGTGTTCAAGGCGGTGCCGGTGGGCCACGCCAACAACTGGCAGAACCTCGGCTACGTCGTGCAGTGGTGGATCTTCGCGGCGATGACCCTGTTCGGCTACGGCTGGGTCGCCCGCCGCGAGGCCCGCCGCCTGGCCGGCGTCACCGACGATCGCCCCCGCGACCGCGCCGCCGCCTGACCCGCTGGCTCCCGCCCACCGCCTCGGCGCTGGGCACGGGTGGGCTGGGGTGGGTCAGGTGGACGGGCGGCCCGCGTGGATGGCGCGGACGGCGTCGATGGTGTCGGCCTCGGCGGCGGTCTTGTCGTCGCGGTAGCGCACCACCCGCGCGAAGCGTAGGGCGACCCCGCCGGGGTAGCGCGAGCTGGTCTGCACCCCGTCGAAGGCGATCTCCACGACCTGCTCGGGTCGGACCCGGACCACCCAGTCGCCGCGCTCCACGGCGAGGCCGAGGAAGCGCTCGGTCTGCCAGCGCAGCAACTCGTCGGTGAGCCCCTTGAAGGTCTTGCCGAGCATCACGAAACCACCGGTGCCCGGGTCGCGCGCCCCCAGGTGCAGGTTGGACAGCCAGCCGGTGCGTCGGCCGCTGCCCCACTCCACGGCGAGCACGACCAGGTCGAGGGTGTGCCGGGGCTTCACCTTGACCCAGGCCGCGCCACGCCGGCCAGCGTCGTAGGGCGCGTCGGGCGACTTCACCACCACGCCCTCCTGCCCGGCGTCGAGCGCGGCGGCGAAGGCCGCACCGGCCCCCGCCGGCCCGTCCACCTCCATCCGCCCCACCAGCAGCGACGCGTCGACCGCGCCGGCCAGGGCCGCCCACCGCTCGCGGCCGGGGAGATCGATCAGATCCGCGCCGTCGAGGTGCAGCAGGTCGAAGAAGTACGGCGTGAGCACGGTCTCGCCGGTCCGCGCGGCGGCGGCGCGCACCGCCGGGGCGACCGGTGGCCCGTCGACGGAGCCAGCCGACCCGCCGCCAGCCGATCCGGCCCGGCGGGCGGCGGCACTCGACGTCTGCTGGAACGGCACCGGCCGGCCGGTCTCGTCCAGCCCGATCGCCTCGCCGTCGAGCACCAGCTCCCTCGCGGGTATGGCACGCACCGCAGCGACCACTTCGGGCACCCGGGCGGTGATGTCGTCCAGGCTGCGGGTGAACACGGCGATATCGGGGCCGCTGCGGTGCACCTGAATGCGGATGCCGTCGAGCTTGACGTCGACCACGGCGGGCGTGCCGGTGGCCGCGAGCGCTTCGTCGACCGATGACGCGCTCTGCGCCAACATCGGTGCGAGGGGCCGCCCGACCCGCAGCCCGAACCCGGCCAGCGCCGCAGCCCCACCGCCGAGCGCGGCCACTGCCACCTCCCGCAGGTCACCGGCGAGCAGCAGCGCCCGGCGCACCGCGGCGACCGGCACCCCGGCGGCCCGGGCGATCGCGTCGGCGAGCAGCCCCGCCTGGGCGCCGTGGCGCAGCTCGCCGAGGAACAGACCGGTCAGCAGGCGCTGCTCATCGACGGTGGCGGCGGCGTAGAGGGCGTCCAGCAGGGCCCGCCGACGGGCCTGCGACCCCGCGCCGCGTACCGCCGCGATCTCGTCGATCGCGGCGTCCACCGCGGCCACGGTCAGGGTCGGCTCCGCCGCCGGCGGGGGCAGGTCACGCAGGCTCGCCCAGCCGACGCCGGTCTGCCGCTGACGCAGCTCGCCGGCGAGCCAGCCGGAACCCGCCGCGACCTCGGCCGGGTCGAGCCGGCGCAGCGCGTCGGCGAGCAGCTCGACCTTGGCCCGCCGGCCGCTGGTGGCGCCGACGGCCGCGGAGGTGGCAGCCAGATCGAGGAACCGCACGGCCCCATCCTGCCAGCCACCCCCGACAGCGGACGCCACCTGCCCTGCTCACGAGCATGTCGTGAGCGGGCAGAGTCACCCGCGACCCGCCGTCGGGCGTCAGGCCGGGACCGGTTCCTCGACCCGCAGGCCGCGGGCGCGGACCTCGTCGGCGATCCGGGACAGCGACGCGTCCAGGGCGACCAGGGCGGCGGACAGTTCACCGAGCTGTTCCTTGAGTGTGTCCTCGGGCCACGCGGAGACGTCGACGTCCCCCAGAGCGCTGACGGCGGCCTCCAGGCGGGCCAGAACCTCGTTCGTACGCATGTTCGAGAGGCTACAACAGCCCTGCGCCCGACACACCGGAAACGGCCACCATCTGCCGGAAGTTACGGTTCAGCCGCGCGCCGCCGCCGCCACCCTGGACAGCAACAGCGCCTCGGCCAGGCAGACCCGGGCGAACTCGCCCAGGTGCAGGCTCTCGTTCGGCCCGTGCGCCCGGGCGTGCGGGTCCTCCACCCCGGTCACCAGGATCGACGCCTGCGGGAACATCTCCTGGAAGGTGGCGATGAACGGGATCGAGCCGCCGACGCCGATGTCCACCGGGTCGGTGCCGTCCCAGGCGGTCCGGAAGGCCGAGCGGGCCGCGTCGCACACCGGGCCGGTGGCGTCGATGACGCACGGGGCGCCGTCGTGTTCGAAGGTGACGGTCACCTGTGCGCCCCACGGCGCGTACCGCTCCAGGTGGTCGCACAGCGCCGCGTACGCCTGCTTCGGGTCGTCACCGGGCGCCAGCCGTACGCTCAGCTTAGCCTTGGCGGTCGGGACCAGGGCGTTCGGCGCCTCCGCGGTGGCCGGTGCGTCGATGCCGAGCACGGCGAGCGCCGGCTTGGTCCACAGCCGGTCGGTGATCCGGCCGGTGCCGATCAGCCGTACCCCCTCGACCAGCCCGGCCTCGGCGCGGAACCGGTCCTCGGGGTAGTCGACGCTGGCCGCCTCCTGGCCGACCAGCCCCTCGACCGCCACGTTCCCGGCGTCGTCGTGCAGCGTGGCGAGCAGCCGGACCAGGGTGGTGAGCGCGTCCGGCACCGCGCCGCCGAACATGCCGCTGTGCACCGCGTGGTTCAGGGTGCGAACCTCGACGAAGCAGTTGACGATGCCGCGCAGCGAGGTGGTCAGGGCCGGCACCCCGACGTCCCAGTTGGTCGAGTCGGCGATCACGATGACGTCCGAGGCGAGCTTGTCGCGGTGCTCGGCGAGCAGCCGCTCGAGCGAGTCGGAGCCGTACTCCTCCTCGCCCTCGATGAACAGGACCACGCCGACCGGCAGCCGGTCGCCGAACGCGCGCAGCGCCGCGACGTGCGCCATGATGCCGGCCTTGTCGTCGGCGGCGCCCCGCCCGTACAGCCGACCGTCCCGCTCGACCGGCTCGAACGGGTCGGACTCCCACAGCGCCCGGTCGCCGACCGGCTGCACATCGTGGTGGGCGTAGAGCATGACCGTCGGCGCGCCGGGCGGCGCCGCCTTCCGGCCGATCACCGCCGGCTGGCCGCCGGCCCGCACGATGTCGACGTCGAGCCCACAGCCGCGCAGCAGCTCGGCCACCGCCTCGGCGGAACGTTCCACCTGCGCGTGGTCGAAGCCATCGAAGGCGATCCCGGGGATGCGGACGAGACGGTCCAGGTCGGCCCGGACGCCGGGCAGCTCCCGCGCGACGGCGGCCCGCAGGTCGGACTCGGTCATGATCGGTGTGGTCATGACCGGCATCGTATTCCGGCCTTACCCAGGGCCACCGTCGGCATCGCCAGCCCGAGCCCACCGGGCTGCGGCTGTCCACCGGGCTGCGTCTCCCGGGTCGGTGTCGCGCGGGTCGGTGTCGCGCGGGTCGGTGTCGCCATGCGCGACGGCGACCCGCAGGTAGTAGCGGCCGGCATCGTGGGGCAACGTGGGCGCGCCGTCGACCACCAGGTCGGCCCGGGACTCGGTGCGGTCGGCGGTGAAGTGGACCCGCTCGGTGGTGTGCCAGTGCCGCAGCTCCGGCAGGATCGACGGGCCGTCGCGGGCCACCGCCCGGGTCAGCCGCAGCGGCGGAGGGGCGGTGACGAACACCGACAGGGTCAGGTCGGGTCCGGCGGCGGCCCGTGCCGCGCTGACCCCCTCCACGATCAGCACCGGCGCGGCCGGCACCGGCACCGGCCGGGGCAAGAAGCGGCGGCGCACCCAGCTGTAACGGTGGTACGCCCCGGCTCTGCCGGCCCGCACCGGCGCCAGCACCGACTCCTCCAGCCGGTGCCAGAAGGTGAGCTGGTCGCCCCACCCGTCCAGCAGGTCGTCGGTGTGCACCACCGGCGGCCGGCCGACACCGAACGTCCCGGCGGCGTGGGTCCCGGCGGCGTCGGTCTCGGCGGCGATGGCGTCGGCCAGGCGGGCGGCGAAGACGGTCTTGCCCGCGCCGCTCGGCCCGTCGACAGCCACCAACCGGGTACGCCCCAGCCGGGGCGGCCCGGCCAGCACCCGGCGCGCCAGCTCGGCGTACGCCTCGAAGACCACCACCACGGGCACCGACGTTACCGATCGGGTTGTCCCGGGCCGCTTCCGGCCGTGAGCCCGCTGAGCAGGCGGCATGCTCGTGCCGTGTCCCATTCCGTGATGAGTCCCGGCGTCGAGGCGCTGCTGGAACAGGCCCGCGCGGGCATGACCCGGTTGACCCCGCAGGAGACGGTGCAGGCCGCCACCCGGGGTGCACTCGTGATCGACACCCGTACCGACGCGCAGCGACGGGAGCAGGGCGACCTGCCCGGCGTCATCGTGATCGACCGGACGGTGCTGGAGTGGCGGATCGACCCGGCCAGCGATTGGCGCATCCCCGAGGCCACCGGGTACGACATCGAGGTCGTCGTGGTGTGCCGCCAGGGCTACAGCTCCAGCCTCGCGGCGGCCAGCCTGCGCGCCCTCGGCCTGCACAAGGCCACCGACATGATCGGCGGAGTGGACGCGTGGCGATCGGCGGGGCTGCCCTTCACCGACAAGCCCGCCGACATCCGCTACTGACCCCGACCGGCTGGCGGCCGTCGCATCCGCCCCCCACCGAGGGCCTACTGGTCGCTCCCCGGCATTTGCCCCAGATCGGTCCGCAGGCGTCAGCGGGGCGGGGCGCCGGGCGGGACGAACGGCAGGTCAGCGGGCGGGCCGGATTCGATGAGCCGGCGCAGGGCGACGGTGTCCAGGTGTTCTTCGACCAGATCGCCGAGCAGGTCGAGGTTGCGTTCGCGGGCGGCGGCGAACGAGGTGCCGGGCGCGACCCGGAACCCGGTACGGCCGGCGAGGCGGGCCACCCGGGCGAGGAACCACCGGCGGAACTCGTCGGACTCGAAGGTGCCGTGCCAGTGGGTGCCGTGCACGACGCCGTGGACCGCACCCTCGCCGGTTCCGTCGGTGTGGTGCAGCAGTGGGAGCAGCTCCGGGGCGGCGGTCGAGACGTACCCGTGGTGGATCTCGTAGCCACCGACCGGCCGGTCACCCTCGACGGTGCCCTCCGCCTGGCGCACGGTCTTGCGCGGGGCGAAGGTGACCTCGATGGGGAGCAGGCCGAGGCCGGGGACCGTGCCCCGGCGGCTCTCCACCGGGTCGTGGATGGCGCGGGCCAGCATCTGGAAGCCGCCGCAGATGCCGAGCAGCGGCCGGCCGGCCGCCACGTGCCCGGTCACCGCGTCGGCCAGGCCGGTCTCGCGCAGCCAGGCCAGGTCGGCCACCGTCGACTTGGAGCCGGGCAGCACCACCAGGTCGGCCGCGGCCAGTTCGGCCGGTTCGACGGTCAGTCGTACCCGCACCCCGGGTTCGGTGGCGAGCGCCTCGACGTCGGTGGCGTTGCTGATCCGGGGCAGCCGCACCACGGCCACGTCGAGCCACTCGGTGCCGTACGGTGCGGCGGGGCGGCCGAGCACCCGCCCGTAGGCGAGCGAGTCCTCCGCGTCGAGCCACAGGTCCAGCGCCCACGGCAGCACCCCGTACGTCGGGCGGCCGGTGAGCCGGCGCAGCATGTCCAGCCCCGGGGCGAGCAGGCCGAGGTCGCCGCGGAATTTGTTGACCACGAAGCCGGCGACGAGCGCCTGGTCGGCGGGGTCGAGCAGGGCCAGAGTGCCGAACATGGCGGCGAACACGCCGCCCCGGTCGATGTCGCCGACCACGATGGTGGGCAGCCGGGCGTGCCGGGCCAGGCCCATGTTCACGTAGTCGCCGTCGCGCAGGTTGATCTCCGCGGGGCTGCCGGCCCCCTCACAGATCACCACGTCGTACGCCGCCCGCAGCTCCGCCAGGGCAGCGTGGGCCGTCTCGGCCAGCCGGGGCCGCAGCGCGCGGAACGTGCCGGCGGTGACGGTGTCGACCGCCTCGCCGAGCAACACCACCTGGCTGGCCAGGTCGCTGCCCGGCTTGAGCAGCACCGGGTTGAACCGCAGATCAGGTGCGAGCCCGCAGGCCGCCGCCTGCATCGCCTGCGCTCGGCCGATCTCGCCGCCCCGACCGTCGGGCCCGACCACGACGGCAGAGTTGTTGGACATGTTCTGCGCCTTGAACGGCGCCACCTTCACGCCCTGCCGGTGCAGCCACCGGCAGATGCCGGCGGTGAGCACGCTCTTGCCCGCGTCGGAGGTGGTCCCCGCGACCAGCAACCCACCCGTCATCGCCGGCTGCCCACCTCGGCACCTGCCGACGTGGCGGCACGGCCACTTCCGCCGATGGCCGGCCGGACGAACCGCGTCGCGGCACCAGACCGGGCGGCCCGGCGGGCGACGGCGCCGGCGAGGCGGCCGACGGTCAGCGGGTACGCCGCCGCCAGCCCGAGCGCCGCCAGCCCGACCGCGCCGGAGATCCGGGCAGCCCGCGCCAGGTGTCGCGCCTCGGGCCGGGGGCCGTCGCCGAGGAACGGACGCACCTCGGAACGGCCGAAGTAGACGTTGCGCCCGCCCAGCCGTACGCCCAACGCGCCGGCCATCGCCGCCTCGCACTGCCCGGCGTTCGGGCTGGGGTGGTCGGCGCGATCCCGCCGCCAGACCCGCCATGCCTGCGCCCGGTCGCCGCGGCCGGTGGGCGCCACCGCGACGGTCAGCAGCCCGGTCAGCCGCGCCGGTGCCAGGTTGAGCAGGTCGTCCAAACGGGCCGCCGGCGTGCCGAACCGGGCGTAGCGGGCACTGCGGTGGCCGACCATCGCGTCGAGGGTGTTCGCCGCCCGGTAGCCGAGCAGGCCCGGCAGCCCGGCGACCGCGCCCCAGACCAGCGGGGCGACCACCGCGTCGGAGGTGTTCTCCGCGACCGACTCGACCGTCGCCCGGGCCAACTCGGGCTCGTCGAGCGCCGACGGGTCCCGCCCGCAGAGGTGCCCGAGTCGCTGCCGGGCGGCGGGCAGGTCACCGGCGCGCAGGGCCCGTCCCATCGTGTCCGCCTCGTGGCGCAGGCTGCGCCCGCCCAGCACGGCCCAGGTGCCGGCGGCGACCAGCACCGCGCGGGCCACCGGTCGGCGCCGGGTTCCGTAGGCGGCGGCGGCCCCGACCAGCACCGGCCCGCCGACAGCGAGCGCGGTGAACACGCCACCGGCCAGCCGGCCGGGCCGGTAGAGGCGGCGTTCCAGGGCGGCGGCGGCCCGGCCGAACCCGGCGACGGGATGCCCCCGCCGGGGGTCGCCGAGCAGCGCGTCCAGCGCGTATCCCGCGACGAGCCCCGCCGCGTTCGCCACCGCATTCGCATGGCGCATCCACACCACCCCCCGGCCGGCCAGCCTAGCCGAGCCCGCCAGCCGGACCCGCCCGCCGATCCGCGCCCCCGCAACCCCTGCCGTCGACGACCAGCGCCGGCCCGCCGACGGAGGGCATGCTCTGGCCGACGTCGAAGCTGGTCCCCGCGACCACCCCCGCCGCCATCGCCAATCGGCGCCCCACGAGCCCCGCCACTGACGATCGTCTGCGGATAAGTGACTCGACACGCCGGCCACCTAGTCACTCATCCGCAGACGATCACCCGTCAGTCGCCCTGGCCACTGCGGTCAGGCCGGCTGCGGCAGCCGCCCGCGAACCCGCCGGCCCCGCCCGGTCGCTGCGTCGCCCGCCCCCGATCCCTCCGGACGCGCCGCCGACCCGCCCTCCTGTACGCCGGTCGCCCCGTCCCCCGGCACCGCGCTCGCTCCGTCCCCCGGCACCGCGCTCGCTCCGCCGGGCACCGCGCTCGCTCCATCCTTGGGCACGGCGGGCTCGATGCGCACCGGGGCCAACTCGTCGACACCCACCTCCCCTCCACCGGTGAGTTCGTCGAACGGATCGGGCGAGAGGATGTCGTCGAGGACGATCCCTCGCTGGGTCGCGGCAACCATGGACGGCTCGACGCCGTCGGCCGGACCGGGCCCATAGCCGCCGGTGTGCGCCAATCCGACCCGCGACGGAGCGAGGTCGGGCAGTTCGAAGTCGTCGTCGAGCGGACGGTCGTCGAGCTGGGTGGGCGCGTCGCCGTACGGCACCGACTCGGTCGGCTCGCCGTGCACCCGCTGCTCGGCCTCGGCATCGGAGACGGCACTGGTGGCCAGGCTCGGCCGGTTGCGCAGGAACCGCCCGCGCCCCCGGGACAGGTCGTGACCGACCGCGACGGCCTCCAACTCGTACAGCGTGCGGTGGTTGCCGGCGTCGTCGGTCCAGTCCCGGGTGTAGAGCCGCCCGCAGACGACCACGGGATCGCCGACGGTCACCGAGGCGGCCACCCCCTCGGCGAGCTTGCGCCAGCAGTTGACCCGTACCCGCAGGCTGTTGCCGTCGACCCAGCGCCCGCTGTCGCGGTCGAGGCGCCGGGCGGTCGAGGCGACCTTGAAGTTGGCCACCAGGGTGTTGCTCTGGGTCGTACGACGCCACTCAGGCGCCGTCAGCACGTTGCCGACAATCGTCACATAAGTATCAAACATCGTCCCTCCAGCGGGGATCGGCGGCCCGCCTTCGCGAGCCGACTCGCAGTCGAGCCTGCGGCCCGGCACCACCAGCGGGCAGCCCCGAGGCCCCGATCTGTGGACGACCGGGCCACCTGTGGACGAACACCTGATCAAGGTCCCGGTGTGGTAGGCCGGGTGGCCCTGCCCCGCCGGGCAGCCGGATCGCGATGATCGAGAGACACCGGAACTGCTCACGTTCCGGACGGAGTCGACCTGGGTAGGGATCTTTCAACCGCACCGGTGAGCACGACGTCGAACGAAAGGTCAGCGATCATGAAGATGACCACCACCCGTTCCGCCCGCGTCCCTGGTCAGGTGCGGCGATGAGCACGAACCCCGCCACCGTGGCGAAGTGTCTCCGGCTCGGCGCCGGCTTCTCGCAGGCCGAGCGGGACTGGATCGTCGCGCAGTTCGCCACGCTCGACGCCCGCCTGGCCACCTTCCACGCCGACGCCACCGAGCTTGAGCTGTCGGTCAAGAACCGGGAGGCCAAGGGCCAGCACGTCACGCTGGAGTGCTGGATCGCCGGCCGGCAGAAGATCGTCACCACCTCCGCCGAGGAGAATCTGCGTGCCGCGCTCAACGATGCCCGCGACGACCTCCGCCGCAAGCTCAACGACGCGAAGACCCGGCAGGAGCCACGCAACAACAAGCACCTGCGGATCAACACCCCACCCGGCCAGGCCACGCCGGCCGACGAACTGGCCGACGCCGGTGTGACGACCGACGAGAGGTGATCGCGCCGCCGGCCGGGGGTGCACCCCCGGCCGGCGGGCCGGGCTACCTCCCGGTAGCTTGCCGGCGTACCGTCGGCTTGTGGAACCGGATCTGCTGGGCCCGCCGTACGAGCGGCACACCATCGACCTCGGCAGCGACGACGAGGGGTCGGTGGTGGCCACCCTGGTTCGCCGCCGGGCCGAGCGCCCCACCGGCCGGGCCGTGCTCTACGTGCACGGCTTCGTCGACTACTTCTTCCAGACCCACGTGGCCGACTTCTTCGCCGAGCGGGGCTGGGACTTCTACGCGCTGGACCTGCGCAAGTACGGCCGCAGCCTGCTCCCCCACCAGACCGCCAACTTCTGCCGCGACCTCGGTGACTACTTCCCGGAACTCGACGCCGCCGCGCAGCTCATCCGTACCGAGGACGGGCACGACACCCTGCTGGCCATGGGCCACTCCACCGGCGGCCTGATCGTCTCGCTCTGGGCGCACGCCCGCCGCGACGCCGGGCTGGTCGACGGCATCGTCCTGAACAGCCCCTTCTTCGACCTGAACGCCCCATGGTTCGTGCGCCGACCCCTCGCGGCCGCCGTCGCACGCCTGGGCCGCAGGGCGCCGCACCGGATCCTGCCGTTCGGTCTCGGCACCGTGTACGGCGAGAGCATCCACGCCGATCATCGCGGCGAGTGGACGTACGACCTGGCCTGGAAGCCGCTCGCCGGCTTCCCCGTCCGGGCCGGCTGGCTCGACGCCGTCCGCACCGGGCAGCGGCGGCTGCGCGCCGGGCTGGACATCCCGGTGCCGGTGCTGCTCGCCTGCTCGACCCGCTCGTACCGGAGCACGAAGTGGCACGACGCGGCCAGCCTCGCCGACGCCGTCCTCGATGTCGAGCACATGGTCCGCTGGGCGCCCCGCCTGGGCCAGCACGTCACGCTGGCCCGCTTCGACGGCGGAATGCACGACCTGACGCTCTCCGGCCCCGCCGTACGCGAGAAGGTCTTCGCCGAGGTGGGCCGGTGGGCCGAGGCGTTCCTCGGCGCCGGACCGACGGCCTCCCGCCCGGCCACCCCGGAACCCCGCCGGGCTGAGGGCGCACCCGAGCCTGCGGCGGAGACCACGCCCCACGCGGACGCGGGGACGGCCGCCTGAGCACGCCCCGTAGCCGCGAGTAACCAGGTGCGACGGGGTCAACGCGCGTGCGACCCTGGCCCGGCCACCCGTTCCGTCGCGCGGGGCCGGGGCGGCGGTACCCTTCTCGCGCGATAACACGATGCGCCCGTAGCTCAGCGGATAGAGCAGGGGACTTCTAATCCCAAGGCCGCAGGTTCGAATCCTGCCGGGCGCACCCAGTTCACCCCAGTTCACCTCAGCTCAGCGGCCTGCCGCTGATCATGGGTTGACCGGTTTCGGGAGGCCTCGCTAGGGTCGGCCGGCTATTGGTCATGGAAAGGCGCCCGCTTCAGGGATGGGTACGGGCGAAGACGCAATGCCGTTCAGATAAGGCTCTTTGGGCAGGCCAGGACGGGTGTGGGAGGTCCCGTGTGGCGGATGATCTTGTCGGTGGGTCGTTTGACGCGGTAGGAGTTGTGGCGGGCGCGTTTGACCGCTCGTTGGCAGGTGCGGTGCCGGCGTTCGGGTAGCGGGTGGCGCAGGATCTCGGTGTGGGCGTCGGTGATGGCGGTCCTCAGGCGCTCAGGGGGAAATGGCCGCCTGGTCGGTGACCTGGCGGCGCACGAGACGGAGCCCGCGTATGAAGGACAGCCGGTCGGGGTCGTAGCCGGCTTCGTCGGCGGCGTCGACGAGCAGGGCCCGGATCGCGTAGTGCGCCAGCAGCAGGCCCCACATCTGTTGTTCGACCAGGTCAGGAGTCTTCGACCGGAGAACTTCGCCTCGGCCTCGGAGGTCACTTTTGATCTCGTTGAGGGCGGACTCCTCCTCCCAGCGATCGTGGTAGGCGCCGGCCAGGTCCATCGCGGGCACGTCGGTCGGGGCGGTGATGGTGGTGATCACCGTGATGAGCTCACCGTCGGGGTTGCGGTCGGGCACGGTGTAGTCCACAACCCGCACCAGCCGTGCGGTATCAGCGGGCGCCTCACCGCCGTCGGTGACGGTCTGCGCCAGTCGGCGTCGCCGCTCGGCGGACAACCCGGGTCGGTAGATCAACGCCAGGTAGGAGCCGTCAGACAGCCACCGCACCAGTCCCAGTGACACCGATGCCCCGACGCGCCAGGTGAGCTCCGCGCCGGTGGCGGCGAACCGGTTGAACAACTCGAAGGAGTAGAAGCCGCTGTCGGCCAGCAGCAGCATCCCCGGCTCCACCACGCCGGTCAGCTCGACTGCCTGGGTGCGTTCCCCTGTGCCACACGGGCCCAGGACCGCTCCCACGACCGCCCGGCTGCCGCACTCGACGACCGCGGTCACCCGCAGCTTCGGATACGCCGAGGCGTTCGGCCCGGAACCCATCCGCCCGAAACGCTCCACGTTCACCGGCGTGTCGGCCACATCGAAGCTAGTCCCATCGATGGCCATCAACCGGCGTCGGGCCAACCACGCACCCTTGGTGCCCGGACCGGCCAACGGCACCGCCGCCCGCTCGAACAACTCCTTCACCGGTGCCACCCCGAGGCGCTGGCGGGCCTGCGTGATCGCCGAACCGGTGGGGACCTGCCAGTCATCCGACCACGAGCCCAACATGCGCAGGCTACCGACCAGCCGGCGCATCACTTCCTCGGCGGACTCCTGGGCGTACAAGCCCATCGCGATCACGTAGCGCAGCATCACGTGCGCCGGCAGCCGACGGCTGCGTTTCTCCCGACACCCGGTCCGGTTGATCACTTCCTCGATCAGGTCACGGTGAAACCGAGCTGACAACACTCCCAGACCGATGTGGTCGGTCAACCGGCCTGAGGGCTGCGCCTGCAACGTCACGACCAGCAACCGTACCGGCCCCGATCAGCGTTCGTCAGCACCCCACGCTGACCTGCACCGATGCCCTATCTGAACGGCATTGGGCGAAGACGGAGGCGACCGTGGGTGCCGAGAAGGCAAGACAGCGGCTCATCGATACGGCGTCGCCGTTTCTGCAGGAGGGCGAGCGTGTTGAGGTGGCCAGCGTGGCGATCGTTGGCTCTGTCTCGACGAAGGACCAGGTCGCGATGGGGGTAGCGACAGCTGTCTTGTCCGGCGGTCTGTTCACCGCGTTCTCTGTCGCGGTGAAGCAGTATCTGCTGTTGACTGATAGACGTCTGCTGTTCTTCGCAATGAACCAGGTGACTGGCCGACCGACCCAGAACGTGCTTGGTGAGGTGCCGCGTCCGATCCTGCGTGCGTCCGATGTTCGCGGTCGGCTGACCCGTGTTGTCGTCCTGACGGCAGACGGTGAAGCGGCGAATCTCAAGCTGCGCTTTCCGTGGCCTGCACGTCGCGACGCGGAGGCCCTGGCCGCCGCGCTGACGGCGGCCGCGAGAACCGGCGGTGGTCCGGCCACCGGAGACTAGCCTCCGGCTGGTTGCGGTTGCGAGTGCCGTCCAACAATCGCTCGCCTGGCTGCCGGGCCAACCCGTTACGCCCCGCCCCGCCGGCGCTTGTCGGCGTCTTCGATCGCGTGCCGGACCGCAAGACGGATTACCCAGTAGAGAACGAAGAGGCTCAGCGGGTAGACGAGAAGGGCGGTGAGTACGGCATCCATGATCATGAACCATAGGGATCAGCTGCCATTGTCGCTACAGCCGTTCGTACGCCGAGGTGGGAGTCAGCCGGGCAGGCGGTAGTGGCCGGCTCTGGGTCGCCAGCCCGATGGCGGGTCTTCGCCGACCAGCCCGTCGACGGCCTCGCGGAGCAGATCGGCGTGCCCGGTGTGCCGGCCGTACTCCTCGATCATGTCGCAGACCAGCCGGCGCAGGCTGGCCTGACGGCCGTCTGCGGCGCGGACGTGGACGAGTTGGTCGAGTCCGCCGGCGTCGAGCGCGGCGTCGAGCCGGGCGCGGGAGCGGGCCACGGCGTCGTCCCAGAACGCGTACAGCTGCTCGGGGGTGTCGGCGGCGGCTGAGGTGAACGGCCAGTCATGGCCGTCCCAGGCGGCGGTGTCCCACGGCGCACCGATCGGCGTGCCGCTCAGCCTGGTGCCGAAGAGGTCGTCCTCCACGACTGCGAGGTGCTTGAGCAGACCGCCGAGGGTCATCGCGGAGGCGCCGACGCGGGTCTGCAGCCCGGTCGCGTCGAGGTCGTCGGCCTTCCAACGCAAGGTGGTACGTAGGCGGTCCAGCGCACCGACGAGGTGCTCCACGTCGGTGCCGGCCAGGGGCGGTTCCCACGGAAAGTCACTGTCGGTCACGGCGCCCACCCTAACCCGAGCCCGCCAGCCGGACCCGTCCACCGATCCCGTCGCCACCCGACGCCCCTACCGGTCGCGGGTGCGTCGTCGCCCTGGCGTCGCTGCGGTCAGGCTCGGTCAATCATGGACAGTTACCGTTCGGACCGAACGGTAACTGTCCATGATTGGCGAAGTGGCACCGCCGGCGGGTCAGCTTGTCTGGCAGGGGGTGCCGTTGAGGCGGAACTCGGTCGGGCGGTCGTTGGTGCCGGAGTAGGTGGCCTGGAAGCCGAAGGTCACCGTGCCGTTGGTCGGCAGGCTGCCGTTCCACGCGGCGTTGCGCGCGGTCACGTTCCGCCCGGACTGGGTGACCTGCGCGTTCCACCCGTTGGTGACCTGCTGGTTGCCGCTGAAAGACCAGGTCACGGTCCAGCTGGTGAGGGCGGGGCCGCGGTTGGTGACGCGTACGTCGGCGGTGAACCCGTTGTTCCACTGGTTTGCCGTCCAGTTGACCGTGCAGGCGGCCGGTCCGGGCGTGGTCGGGGTCGGGGTGGGCGTGGGCGGCGTCGGGGTGGGCGTGGGCGTGTCCCGGGGCGGAAAGCGCAGGATGCGGTCGTCGTTGGCCGCCGGGGTGCCCCGGCCGTCGCGGTTGCTCGTGGTGACCCAGAGCCAGCCGTCGGGGCCGTACTCCACCGTGCGCAGTCGCCCGTAGGCGCCGACCAGCTCGGCGGTGGGGGTGCCGACACCCCCGGAGCCGTTCAGCGGCACGTTCCACAGCCGGTTGCCGCGCAGGCTGGCCACGAACAGCCGGTTGCCGGCGATGGTGGCACCGCTGGGCGACGCCTCGGCCGGGGTCCAGGTGATCAGGGGGTCCCGGAATCGGGGATCGTTCGCCCGCCCCTCGACCGTGGGCCAGCCGTAGTTGCCGCCCGCGACGATCAGGTTGACCTCGTCCCAGGTGTTCTGACCGAACTCGGTGGCAGATAGTCGGCCCTGGGCGTCCCAGGCCAGACCTTGCACGTGGCGGTGGCCGAGACTGTAGACCGGCGAGCCGGCGATCGGATTGCCCGGTGGGACGGAGCCGTCCGGCCGGATCCGCAGGATCTTGCCGTTGCGACTCTGCGGGTCCTGTGCGGTGGCGGTCTGTCCGGCGTCACCGACCCCGACGTAGAGCAGCCCGTCCGGACCGAAGGCGATCCGGCCGCCGTTGTGGATCGCCGCCCGGGCCAGCCCGGTGAGGATCGGCTCCTGGTTCTGCGGCGTTGCGAGCCGGAATCGGGCGATCCGGTTGTCGGTCGCGGTGGTGAAGTAGACGTAGATCCAGCCGTCCTGCGGGTAGCTCGGGGAGACGGCGAGGCCGAGCAGGCCGCCTTCGCTGGTCGCCGTGACACCGGATATCTGGGCGACCGGCTCGGGCTGCTGGCCCGGGCGTACCCGCACCACCTGACCGGTGGGGCGTTGGGCCACCAGGGCGCTGCCGTCGGGCAGGAAGTCCATCCCCCACGGCACCTGGAGCCCGGTGGCGACCGTCTCCGGCCGGGTGAGGTCGAAGTCGCCGACGGCGAGCAGCCCGGGCGCTGCGTCACCGGCGGTGCCGGGCGGGCGTTCTGCGGTCGGGACCGCGCCGGCGAGGCCGCCGACGCCGACAGCGCCGGCGACCAGCCCGGCGGTGAGTACGGCTCCGACCACGAGTCGGATCTTCATGGCACCCCCTTAGATATTGATAGTTTTCAATGTATCACCGCCGCCGCGACCCGTCCGAGCGCGCCGGACGCCCCGGACCGCTGACGCAGCGACGACACGCCCGCAACCCACGGTCACCAGGACCGGCGCCGCATGTTATTCTCCGGCGTCGATCTCCGCAGCGCGGACCCGGATCGGGTCGTTTGTCGCAAAGGACACCCTCCCGATGCCGGCCCTGCCCGCCCCGAGTACGCCACCGGACACGGTGGAACCTCCGGCCGCTGGCGCGTTCGCATTCGTCTTCACCCGGTTGCCGGCGCTGTTGCGGCTCTCCTGCGGCCTGGCCGGCGCGGTGGTGGCGCTCGCCGTGCGTACCCCGCCGGTGCGCCTGGAACTGCTGCTGCCGGCCGTGGCGGCGCTGACCGCGTGGTCGATCTGGTACGCGCTACGCGCCTGGCGGCACCGCGTCGGCGCGGCACTGATCGCCGGGGACGTAGCCTTGACCAGTGCCACCTGCCTGGCGATGCCGGTGCTGGTCGCGCCGGAGGTGCTGCCCGGCGAGGCAAGTTGGATCGCGGTGCTGGCCAGCGTCACCGTGATCAACGCACAGGCGACCGCGCCAGCGGGCTGGTCGATTCCGGCCGGTCTGCTGGTCACCGCCGCCTACGCGACGGGGGCGTACACGGCCGGCGACACCGCCGAGGCGAGCGCACACGCGGCGACGCTGCTGGTGCAGACCGCCTGCACGGCGATGCTGACCGCGGTGATGCGCCGGCGCATGGCCCGGGCCGATGCCGCCTTCGTGGCGGATCAGCGGGCCGCCCGGGAGGCACTGGTGGCCCGTACCGCCCGGGAGGCGGAACGGCAGCAGAACCGCGACCTGCACGACACCGTGCTGGCCACGCTCACCATGGTCGGGCTCGGCGCGGTTGCCGGCCCGTCCGCGGCGCTGCGCGAACGGTGCGCCGCCGACCTGCGTACCCTCGCCGCCCTGGCCGAGGCCCGGTCGGTGCCGGGCGGCACCGACCGGGTGGACGACCGCCTGCGCGAGGTGCTCACCCGGCTGCCCGGCCTGCCGGTCACCGCCGATCTCTCGCCGTGCACGGTGCCGGCGCCGGTCGCCGAGGCGATCGCGGAGAGCGCACACGCCGCGCTGTCCAACGTGTCCCGGCACGCGCCCGGCGCCTCGACGGTGCTGCGGCTGCGGCGGCTCGCCGGCACCATCGCGGTCGAGGTGATCGACGACGGTCCCGGCTTCGACCCGGCCACGGTCCCCGCGCACCGGTACGGCCTGCGCGAGTCGGTACGCGGCCGGATGGCGACGGTCGGCGGGCGGGTCGACGTGGAATCAACGCCCGGTCAGGGAACCCGGGTCCGACTGGAGTGGTCGGATGTCGGCTGAACCGGACACGACCCGCAACGGGCGGGCACGGTGGGGCACGATACCGGCGCCGCGTACGCCGGAAGTGGCCGACGAGGTCGGCGCGGGCCGCGCGGCGGCCGCGGTGGCCCGCACCTCCGACCGGGGTGCCCGGATCGTGGCGGTGACCATCGCGCTGGCCTGGCACCTGGCGATCGGGCTGCCCGCGGTGCTGGCCGCCCGGGCGGAGCTGGCGGTGCCGCTGGTGGTGCTCGGCGGCTGGCTGCTGGTGGCGTCCGCCGGGGTGTACGCCGGGATCCGGCTGCTGCGCGACGCCCCGCTGCCGGCACCGCCGCTGGCCGGGCTGCTGCTGGCGGTCGACGTGGCGGTCTTCGCCGCGGTCGGCCGGCCGCACCTGTTCAGTCCGGCCAACTGGGTCTGGGGCACGCTCGCCTGGTTCTTCGTGGTGATCCTCTGGGGCCGGCCGGTGCGCTGGCTGCTCGCCCTGCTCGCCGCCCACGCGGCCACCGCGCTGACGGCCGTCGCACTGTACGGCGCCACCGGCGCCGCTGACCTGACCCGCTCCGCGATGGCCCTGTACGGCACGTCGTCGCTGCCGGCGGCCGTCTTCGCCGGGGCCACGGCGCTCGCCGTGCTCTCCCGCGGCCGGGCCGCCACCGCCGCCACCGCGAACGCGCTGGTGGCCGACCGCGAGGCCGCCGAGCGGGCCCGACTCGACCGGCGCGAGCGGCTGGCCCTGGTCAGCGGCGCCGCCGAGGACGTGCTGACCGAGTTGGCGCAGGGGCGCGCCGATCCGGCCGACCCCGAGGTGCAGCGACGCTGCGTACGCGCCGCCGGCCGGCTGCGGCGGCTGATCGCCGAGTCGGACGACGTGCCCCATCCACTGCTGCACGAGCTGCGCGCCGCCGCCGACCTGGCCGAACGCAACGGCCTGCCGATCGACCTGGTCACCATCGGTACGCCGCCACCGCTGCCGGTGCGGGTCCGCCGGAGCCTGGCCGATCCGCTCACCGCCACCCTCGCCGACGCGCGGGACTGGGCCCGGCTGACCGTCGTCGCCGGTCCGGACGAGGTGGTGATCGGTCTGGTCACCCCGGACCGGGCGGGTCCCGGAGCCACCGGTCCTCCGCCGGATGATGGTGATGGTCAGGTCGAGCACCTAGACGAACGGGACGGGAAGATCAGATGGACGCAGACGCGCTGGCGGCGGTGACGCCGGGGCGGCCCGTCGGCGTGGCGATCGTGGACGACCACCCGGTGGTCATCGACGGGGTCCGCGCCTGGCTGGCCACCGAGCCGCGGCTGATCGTGCTGGCCACCGGCGACGATCCCGACGAGGTGCTGCGGGCCGCGCCCGAGGCCGACGTCGTCCTGCTCGACCTCCGGTTGCACGGCCGGGTGGTCCTGGACAAGCTGGCCGAGCTGAGCGCCGCCGGCCGGCGGGTGGTGGTCTACTCCGAGCACTCCGACCCGCAGACGATGCTCGCCGCCCTGGATGCCGGGGCGGTGGCCTTTCTCGCCAAGCACGAAGGGCGGGAACACTGTGTGGCGACCGTCCTGGACGCGGCGGCCGACCGCCCGTACGTGGCGCCCGCGCTGGCCGGGGCGATCGTCGGCGATTCGCGGCCGGGCCGGCCGGTGCTGTCGGACCAGGAACGCGAGGCGCTGCTGCTGTGGTTCCAGTCGATGTCGAAGGCGTCGGTGGCGCGCCGGATGCGGATCAGCGAGCACACGGTCAAGCAGTACGTCGACCGGGCGCGGATCAAATACACCCGGGCGGGCCGGCCGGCGGCCACGAAGGCGGCCCTACTCGCCCGCGCGATCGAGGACGGGCTCGTCCGACCGGAGGAAATCGGTATCTACCGGTCGCAGGCGTCGACCGATTGGCCGACCCCCTAACGGGTGTCATGACAGCCCGGGTCGGGCTGGGCGAGGCTCGTCCGCAGATGCCGTCTGCACCGGAGGTCCGTGACGATGCACGATGACGCGTCCCCCTTCTTCATCGCACCGCATCGCTTCGACGCGGTGGACGACGACACCGGCCCGGTCCTGGACCGGCGGCACGAACTGGTGCCGGAGAGCGGCGAGCGGGTACTCGGTCGCCACCGGCTGGACGTGGCGGGCTACCTGCTCGGCCCGACCGAGGCCTGGCACCGGTGGGCGCTGCCTGCTCCGGTGACGCTCACCGTCACCGACCGCCGGATGGCCTACGTCGGCACGGGTTCACAGCTCGCCCTCATCGGTGCCCGGCATCGCCGGGGGGCTCGGATGCCGGGGCTGGTCAGCGGGCAGATCCGCTGGCAGTGGCCGTCCCGGCTGGAGCTGCTGCCGGCCGCGGCGGGCCGTCCCGCGCGGTTGCTGGTGGTCTGCGACGCGCTGCGCACCATCCAGCAGCCCGCGCTCGCCCTGGTCGGGCCGGGCGAGCAGATCGACGAGTTGGCCCGGCGGGTCCGTCGCGCGGTGGCCACGTTCCGCCTGACCCGACCCGAACTGGTGGACCTGTCCCCGCCGGAGCGGGACGTGCTGTCCCGCCTCGCCCTCGTCGCGCCGCACGCCACCCAGACGCGGGTGATCCTGCCCGGGTCGCTGCCCGTCGAGTTCCACTCACGCGACGACTACTACCGGCCACGGCACGCCGGCCAGTTGGCGTACGGCGCGGCATCGGGGCAACGCTGAGCGGGCGCTGAACAGGCCACCGGGCATGGGCGTCGGGGCCGGGCCCGCAGCGCGGTCAGGCAGTCGGGGTACGGCGGCCGGCCGCGTCGAGCGCCGCGGCTTCCTCCAGGGTCGGTGCGGTGCCGTCGAGGTGAGCCGGCAGCCACCACCGGTCCTCCGGACCGGACGGCCGGTCCGGGTACTCCCGCTGGGCCCGGTCGACCAGCGCGTGCAGTCGAGACCGCAGGTCGGCACTCATCGCACCGGCGTCCGGGTACGCGGACGGGTCCATCGGCTCGCCGACCAGGATGGTGATCGGCGTGTGCCGCCGGGTGAGCGTGCGTGGCCGGCCCTTGGTCCACAACCGCTGGGTGCCCCACAGGGCGACCGGCAGCACCGGCACGCCAGCCTCGCGGGCCATCCGGGTGGCCCCACTCTTGAGTTCCTTGACGGTGAAGGACCGACTGATCGTCGCCTCCGGGAAGACGCCGACCACCTCGCCGTCCCGCAACGCCCCCACCGCGGCGGCGTACGACTCGGCACCCGCGCGCCGGTCCACCGGGATGTGCCGCATCCCCCGCATCAGCGGCCCCGACACCCGGTGCCGGAACACCGAATCCTTCGCCATGAACCGGACGAGCCGCTTCGACTCCAGCGCACCCAGCCCGCAGAAGATGAAGTCCAGGTAGCTGACATGGTTGCTGGCCAGCACCGCCCCGCCGGTACGCGGCACGTGATGGTCGCCGTCGACGGTGATCTTCAGGTCGAGCACCCGGAACATCGTCTTGGCGGCAGCGATCACGGGCGGGTACACGAGTTCCGGCATCCGGCAACTTTACCCTGAGTAGGTTACGCGTCGGTAGGACGGGACGAACGCCAGCGCGCGACCGGGCTCTCCCCCGCGGGGAGAGCCCGGTCGCGCGCCCTCATTTGGCGAGCTGGTGCAGGTCGAGGCGACCACGGGCGAAGGCGTCGACCCGGCCCCAGCGGCCCGGGATGTCCAGCACCTCGATCCGCCCCATGCCCACCGGCAGCCGAGGCTCGACCGCCAGGTGCCCCTCGTGCGGTTCCAGGCCGAGCATCGTCCGCAGCAGCAACAGCGGCGCACCGGTCGACCACGCCTGCGGGCTGCACGCCGTCGGGTACTCCACCGGGAACTTCGTCTGCTCGCGCGGGTAACCGCCGAACGCCTCCGGCAACCGGCCGTCGAAATACCGGGCGGCGTCGAGGATCCCGTTGGCGATGGTCGCCGCCTCCTCGGAGAAGCCGTACCGGCGCAGGCCCCAGGCGCAGAAGGAGGTGTCGAAGGGCCAGACCGTGCCGTTGTGGTAGCCGATCGGGTTGTAGCGAACCTCCCCCTCGGCCAGCGTCCGCACCCCCCAACCGGAGAAGAGCCGCGGCCCCACCAGGTGCTGCGCGATCTGCGCGGCCCGGTCCTCGTGCACGATCCCGCTCCATAGCAGGTGGCCGATGTTGGAACTGAGCACGTCGCACTGCCGCCCGTCGGGATCCAGCCCGAGCGCGTAGTAGCCGCCGTCGGCGACCCACCAGTCCCGGTTGAACCGCTCCTTCAGCTCCGCGGCCTCCCGCTCCAACTGCTCGGCGTACGCCGGGTCGGCCCAGAACTCGCGGGCCAGCCGCGCCGCGCGCATCTTCGCGTCGTACGCGTACCCCTGCACCTCGCAGGTGGCCCGTGGGAACGGCGGCAGCGTGCCGTCGGCGTACGAAATGGAGTCCCAGGAGTCCTTCCAGCACTGGTTCTCCAGGCCCTTGTCGGTGTTGCGTCGCTCGTACCAGATGTAGCCGTTGCCGACCAGGTCGGCGTGCTCGTCGATCCACCGCAACGCCCTTCGGCACTCCTGCTCCAGCTCCTTGACCAGCGCGACGTCGCCACTCCACTTCTCGTACTCGTCGAGCAGCACCACAAACAACGGCGTGGCGTCCACCGATCCGTAGTACGGCGAGTGCGGCTGCTCCTCGAACGCGGCGCTCTCGCCGTAGCGCATCTCGTGCAGGATCCGGCCCGGGTCCTCCTCCCGGAAGTCGTCGAACCGGGCGCCCTGCAGGGCGGCCAGGATCCGCAGCGTGGTGGCGCTCAGGTCCGGCGTGAACGGCAGCGTCTGCAGGCAGGTCAGGATGCTGTCCCGGCCAAACATGGTCATGAACCAGGGCAGACCGGCGGCGGGGAGCGTCTGGCCGCCGAGCGACAGCGGTGCGAAGCGCAACGCGGCCAGGTCGATCACGCATCGCTGGTACGTCGCGGAGAGCTGCCCGTGTTCGCTGTTCACCTTCGGTGCCTTGGCGATCCACTCCTCCAGGTCCTGCTGCAGGGCGAGCCGCTCGTGGCCGTGGATGCTCAGCCCGATCCGCAGGTCCTTTCCGCCCGGGCCGAGCGCCACCGTCTGTACGTCGATGGCGGTGTCCCACTGTTCGTTCGGCTCCAGGTGCACGGTGTAGGCGAAACCGCTGCGGTCGTACCGCGCCGGCGTCGAGGAGGCAATGATCGTTTCCCGCTTGAAGTTCCCGCGCCGGTAGCCGAGGCGCAGTTTGTCCGGCTCCACCTCGGAGTAGATTTCGCCCTTCTTGTTCAGGATCTCGTCCTTGACCTCGAACAGGTCGGCGAAGTCGCAGTCGGCGTCCATCCTGATCTCCAGGTCGACCGCCTTCTCGTCGTGGTTGAGGATGGTGATGGTCTCCCGGAAGCTCGCGCCGACGGCCCGCTCCCGGATGATCGACAGCTTCGCGTCGACGTAGTGCGTGGCCAGGCCGGGCACCAGGAAGAAGCGCGATTCGTAGTACTGGAGGTCGTCGTAGGAGAGCACATTGAGCCGCTCACCGTTGACCGTCAGGATCCATTTCGACAGGAAACGGGTGTCGATGGAGAACAACCCGGTCGGCTCCGTCGGCGTCGCCTCGATGTCTCCGGTCGCCTCCGAGACGACGAATGTGTTGCCGTCCAGGATCCGAACGGTGTGGCTCGGCGCCATCAGCGCACCCCCTTCCGATAGCGACGCGGTCCCTGGGCGTGCGGCGGCCCCGGAAAGATCCGTTCCATCTGCACCACCAGGCGGGCGTCACCGGTCAACGTCATGTCCCCGCGCAACAGCGCCGCCAGCCCGTTCTCCCGGCCGGCGGCCAGTCCCTCGAACATGGCCGGGGTCGCGCCGATTACCGCGTCCGCCTCCATGTCCTCCTGGCTGACCCGGATTTCCCCCCGGTCGATCCGGACCAGCCAGTGCCTGGTCTGCGGCCCCTCGTGCAGGTCGATACGCAGGGTTCCGGAGGACTTCGCCAGCAGGGGGTCGTACCCCCGGCGGTCGAGTTCCTTGAAGAACCGTGTGGTCGCATCCGCCATCGGGCGCTCCTCCCGGTCGCTCGTGTCCTCAGGCGGGTCCCCGCCCGGTGCGGGGTCAATCTCGCCCGGATCGGGTGAGGTTGACCCGGCGGCGGTACGCGTCGACGCCGGCTCCTCGGGAGGAACCGGCGTCGATCGGCGGGAGGGTCAGTTGTTGGGGTCGTCGGCGCTGATGTCGGCGAGCACCGACTGCGGCTCCCGCTCCACGGCCAGGTCGCCCATTGACACGAGGCCGATCAGCCGGCCGTCCTCGATCACCGGCAACCGCCGTACGGCGTACGTCCGCATCAGGTCGGCGGCGGCCACGGCGTCGTCGTACTGACTCACCGTGACCACGTCCTTGGTGGTGATCTGGTTGAGCCGGGTGGTGCTCGGGTTCATGTTCTCCGCAACACCCCGAACCGCAATATCACGGTCCGTGATGATTCCGACCACGTTGTCGCCGTCGGTCACCACCACGTCCCCGATCGCGGAGTCACGCATCTCCTGGGCCGCCGCGACGAGCGTGTCGTTGCCGTCCATGGTCACCAACCTGGTCGTCATGAACTCTCCGACCGTTGTCATGGTGCCTCCCTCTCGGTGTAGGGCAACCACGGTCTACCCGACGGCCGCGACCAGTAACGCCCGCCGCGCCGCGCCGGCCCGGGTTCATGCGGACCGACGCGGCGCGGTGGGCGGCAGGGCAGGACCGCTCAACGGCAGGAGAGTCAGCGGGGCGGGGCGCCGTAGAGACGTTCGACGTGCAACCGCAGCACGAGCCGCCGCTCGGCGACCATGGCGCGGCGGTAGTCGTCCCAGTCCGGGTGCTCCCCGCGCACCGACCGGTAGAGCCCCACGAGTTCCTCGACCGTCGCGTCGCCCGGCTCCACCGCGACCGGGGTCAGCTCGGCCCGCGCCTCCGCCACCGCGTACGCCCAGCCGTCGTCGCTGGCGACGTGGAAGCTGGCGCGCGGATCGCGGCGCAGGTTGGCGGTTTTCGCCCGGGTGTCGGTCACCGACACCCGGATCAGCCCGTGCTCCCGGTCGAAGGCATAGACCACGTTGGACAGCTGCGGTCGCCCGTCCCGCTTGATGGTCGCCAGCACCCCCAACGACCGGCTCGCGATGAGGTCGCCCAGCGCCCGCTGGGTCGCATCGTCGGTCACGGCATCCTCCAGATCGGCGTTCGGGCGGAGCTCAGCCCTCCGCGGCCACCAGCTCGGCGAGCTGCACCGCGTTGAGCGCGGCACCCTTGCGCAGGTTGTCGTTGGAGCAGAACAGCGCCAGCCCGTGCTCGACGGTCTCGTCGGCACGGATCCGACCGACGTACGTCGGGTCCTGACCGGCGGCCTGCAACGGGGTCGGTACGTCGGTCAGCGCCACGCCGGGCGCGTCGGAGAGCAGCTCCAGCGCCCGCTGCGGGCTGATCGGCCGGGCGAACCGGGCGTTGATCTGGAGCGAGTGCCCGGTGAACACCGGGACCCGGACGCAGGTGCCGGAGACCTTCAGGCCGGGGATCTCCAGGATCTTGCGTGTCTCGTTGCGGAGCTTCTGCTCCTCGTCGGTCTCCGCCGACCCGTCGTCGACGATCGACCCGGCGAGCGGGAGCACGTTGAACGCGATCGGCCGGGCGAACGAACGGGGCGCGGGGAAGTCCACCGCGGCACCGTCGAAGGTCAGGCCGGACGCGGTCTCGGCGACCTTGCGGACCTGCTCGTCCAGTTCGGCGACGCCGGACAGCCCGGCACCGGAGACCGCCTGGTACGTCGCGACGACCAGGCTGACCAGCTCCGCCTCGGCGTGCAGCGGGCGCAGCACCGGCATCGCGGCCATGGTGGTGCAGTTCGGGTTGGCGATGATGCCCTTCGGCCGCAGCGCGGCGGCGTGCGGATTGACCTCGGCGACGACCAGCGGCACCTCCGGGTCCATCCGAAACGCCGAGGAGTTGTCGATGACGACCGCACCGCCGGCGGCGACCCGCGGCGCCAACTCCTTGGCCGTGCCCTTGCCGGCCGAGAAGAGCACGATGTCCAGCCCCGAGTAGTCGGCGGTGGCCGCGTCCTCGACGGTGATCTCCTCGCCGCGCCACGGCAGCGTACGCCCGGCCGACCGGGCCGAGGCGAACAACCGCACCTGCTCCGCCGGGAACTCGCGGTCCGCCAGCACCTGCCGCATCACGCCACCGACCTGGCCGGTGGCCCCCACAATGCCGATCCTCATGCCCGCGAGGCTACCCAGCCGGCCAGTGGCGGCGGGAACGCTTTCCCACCGCCCGGGCCGGTTATCGCCTGGATCAGGGCGTGGCGTCGATCACCTCACCCAGCTCCGTCACGACGAGTTCATCCCTGATCAGCGCGGCGTCACCCTCGATGACCAGGGTCATCGACTCCGGGTGCAGGTGGGTCGTGGCGGCCGCCGAAACCTGCGCCACGTCGGCGGCGAGCAGCGCCTCGCGCAGCCGGGCGTGGTAGTCGTCCGGCAGGTCGTGCACCACCAGCGTGGTCAGCGCGCCGGCGATCGCCCGAGGGCTCTGCAACTCGACCGAGAGCTGCCCCGCCCGCCAGGACCGGGCCACCGCCAGCTCGTCCTCGGTCACCCCGCCGGCCTGGGTACGGGCGATCTCGCCGACCGCCTCCACCAGGGCGGGCGCGGTGACCGCGGTCTGCACCCCCGAGCTGACCGCGAACCGGCCGAACCGGCGGGACGAGGCGAAGTCGCCCCGGATGCCGTACGTGTAGCCGCGTACCTCGCGGATGAGGTGGTTCAGCCGGGAGGTGAACGCCCCGCCGAGCACCGTGCCGGCGAGGGCGATCGGCACGTGGTCCGGGTGGGCCCGGTGCGGCGCCGGATGCCCGAGCCGCAGCGTGGACTGCACCGAGCCGGGCCGGTCGACCAGGATGATCCGGCGGCCGGTGTGCAGCGGCACCTCGATCGGCGCGCCCCGGTCCACCGGCCCGCCGCCGGCGCCGGCGAACGCCGCCGCGGCGAGCGCGTCCAGGTCGATCCGGTCCAGGTCACCGGCGACCACCAGGGTCCCCGGGCGGATGAACCACTCGGAATGGAAGACGGTGACGTCCTCCACGTCCAGGGCGGCCACCGACCCCGGGTCGCCGTACATCGGGCGGCCCCAGCGGTTGTCGACGCCGAACAGGTCGGCGCGCAGCACCGCGTCGGCGCGCGGACCCGGGTTGGCCCAGTCCATCCGCAGCGCGGTCGCCTCGTCGTCGCGGACCCGCCGCACGTCGTCCGGGTCCAGCTTCGGCGTACGCACCGCCTCGGCGAGCAGTTCCACGGCCGCGCCCAGCCGGTCCACCGGCACCTGCACGCTGGCCTGGAAGGTGTCCCAGTCCAGCGCGGTCACCAGCTCGGTGCCGAGCGCCTCGATGGCGAGCGCGTACGCGGTGGCGTCGCGCCGGGTGGTGCCCTCCTCCAGCGCCTTGGCCAGCACCCCGCCGAGCCCCTCCTTGCCCACCGGCTCCCGGCCGGCCCCCGCGTCCAGCAGCAGCAGCGCGACGGCGAGGTTCTGCCCCGGCAGGTGCGCGGCAACGACCTGACCGCCCGCCACGGCCCGGCGGACCACCTGCGGGAAGCGGTACGGTCGGGCCGCACCCGGACCGGGGCGATCGGCGATGAGCGTCACTGAGCCATCCTTTCGTTCGCGGCTGCGGGGCTCGCGCCCTCCAGGTCACGGCGCTCCGCCGGGCCGCGCCGCTCACTCCTCGCGCTCACTGAGCAATCCTTTCGTTCGCGACTGCGGGGCTCGCGTGCGCCGGGCCACGGCGCTCCTCCGGGCCGCGCCGCTCACTCCTCGCGCTCACTAGGCTTTCTCCTCTGGAAGGTAGGTCAGGGTCACCCGGTCGGCGGCCAGCACCTCGACGGCCGCCTCGGCGATCTGGTCGGCGGTCACCGCGAGCCAGGCCGGCAGCCGCTCGGCGACGGTGGCCGGGTCGCCGAACTGGGTGGCGTACCGGCCCAGCGCGTCCGCCCGGCCGTCCACCGTGGACATCTGTCGCCACCAGGCGGTGCTCAGCAGCGCCTTCGCGCGGTCCAGTTCGGCGGCGGTGACCGGCACGGTGGCCAACTCGTCGACCACCTCGGCCAGCCCGGCGGCCAGCCGTTCGCCGCCGACCCCGGGACGCGCGGTGGCGGTGGCGATCAGCGGCGCCGGGGCATGCGCCAGGTCCACCCCGTACGCCCCGACCAGGTCCGGCTGGGCGATCCGCTCCCCGTCGGCGAGGCGCTGGTAGAGCCGGCTGCCCCGGCCACTGCCGAGCACGGTGGCCAGCACGGTCACCACGTCGTAGCCCGGGCTGCCGAACGGGTACGTCCGGTGCGCCAGGTACACCCGGGGCGCTGGCACGTCGGTGACCACCGTCTCCTCGGCCGGTACGCCGGTGGCCGGCACCATCCGGCCGTCCGGTGCGGACGGGATGTCCGGCCGGGGCGGAATGGCGCCGAAGTACTTCTCGGCCAGCGCCACGACCTCGTCGGCGGTGGCGTCGCCGACCACGGTCAGCACCGCGTTGTTCGGCGCGTAGTAGGTCTGGTGAAACGCCTGGAAGGTGGCCAGGTCGGCGGCGTTCAGGTCGGCCATCGAGCCGATGGTGGCGTGGTGGTACGGGTGGCCCGGCGGGTAGAGCAGCGGCAGCAGCCGCAACCAGGCGTCGCCGTACGGCACGTTCTCGTAGCGCTGCCGGCGCTCGTTCTTGACCACGTCCCGCTGGTTGTCCAGCGTCTCCTGGGTCAGCGCCGGCACCAGGCCGCCCATCCGGTCGGCCTCCAACCAGAGCGCCAACTCCAGGTGCTCGGCCGGCACCGTCTCGAAGTAGTTCGTCCGATCCGGGTTGGTGGTGGCGTTGAGCGATCCGCCCGACCCCTGCACCAGCTTCATGTGCTCGGTCTTCGCGACGTTCACCGAGCCCTCGAACATCAGGTGCTCGAAGAGGTGCGCGAAGCCGGTCTGTCCGGCCGGCTCGTGCCGCGAACCGACGTCGTACCAGAGGTTGACCGCCACCGCCGGTGCGGTGCGGTCCTCGCTGACCACCACGCGCAGGCCGTTGTCCAGTCGGGTCGTCGAGATGGGCCAGGGGTAACCGCTGTCGGGCATGGCCCCGACGCTATCCGATCTCCGGGGCGCGGCGGGGCCGGGACGCGGCGGGGCATCTCGCCGCACCCGCCCCGGCCCGGCCCGGCTCCGGCCCGGCCACCCGGCCACCGAGGTCAGTCCGGCGGCTCGATGGGGGTCACCGTCTCCTCCGAGGCACGCCGTTCCAGGACGGTGTCCGGCGCGGCGTTGCGGTCGGCCTCCCGGATGTCCGACTCGGTCAGGATCGCGTCGGCCTGGGCCTCGGGGTCCGCGCTGCCGACCGCCGCCTCCTCGGGCAGCAGGTGCGCCCGCGACTCGATCCGCTCCTGGTCGCTCTTTCCGTCACTCATCCCGCTCCCTTACCCCCACGGCCTCGCAGGCATGTAAGGAAGGGCCCCTTGTTAACGCCTCGCGTACTAAAAGGGCCCCTTCCTAACACTTGGGCGGTCAGGAGCGGAACGGGCCGCGTACCTCGTAGGTGATGCCGCCGGAGGACGACCCGGAGGTGCCGCGCTGCGAGGAGAAGTAGAACCGGGTGCCGTCCGGCGAGAAGGCCGGCCCGCAGATCTCCGAACCGGACTGGCCGGTGATCCGCAGGAACGGCGCGACCACCTCGGCGGGTGTGATCACACAGATCTCCATGTTGCCGCCGTCCTCCGCCACGTAGAGGTCACCCGAGCGGGCGCCGGTGATGTTGTCCACCCCGGTCAGCGGCGCGGTGCCGGACACCAACGAGTCGTCGTACGCCAGGTCGATGCGCTGGTTGACCGCGTCGTACGCCCAGACCCGGTTGTCGCCCTTGGTGGTGAACCAGCAGGTGCCGTCGGCGTACCAGCAGCCCTCACCGCCGTTGAAACGCTTGGCTCCGGAGACCTGGTTGCGGGTGAGCGTGCTCGCCGCCGCCGGGTCCGGCACCCGCGCCCAGGTCACCGGCCCACTGGTGGCGGTGCCAGCGACCAGCACCTCCAGCGTGCCGGCGGAGAGGTTGCCCCAGCTCGTCGGCCGGAACCGGTAGAAGCAGCCATTGGTCTCGTCCTCGGTCAGGTAGATCACCCGGCGGTCCGGGTCGCAGGCGGCGGCCTCGTGCTTGAACCGACCCATCGCCGCCCGGCGTACCGCCGTCGTCCCGCCCTGCGGGTAGGTCTCGTAGACGTACCCGCGGCTGACCTCCTCGCAGGACAGCCAGGTCGCCCAGGGGGTGGCACCGCCGGCACAGTTCTGGTTGGTGCCGGAGAGGATCCGGTACGCCGAGGCGATGCTGCCGTCGGCGTTGAACCGGACCGCCGAGGCACCGCCGCCCGGGGTGATCTCGGAATTCGAGACGTAGATCCAGCCCGTGCCGGCGGCGAAGCAGGCGCCACCGTCGGGCGCGTCGTGCCAGGCGTACGACGTGCCGGCCACCGCCTGGCGGGACCGGGCGACGACCCGGCTGGTGAACCCGGTGGGCAGTTGGATGCCGTTGGCGTCGGCGGCGGCGAGCGGCCCGTACGGGCTGGGGCCGGGCTGGGCGGGGGCGGCCACGGCGGCACCGGCCCAGAGGCTGCCGGAGAAGGCGGCGGCACCACCGGCGACGGTGGCGCGCAGGACGGTACGACGATCCATCGGGTACCTCCGGTTTTGACGGCGTTCGGTGGCGCTGAAGTTACCGGCGGTTCCATCGACGGGGGTGAACGCCGAGCGAGACTTTGCCGACGCGGGGGTGAGCAGTGGCCCGAGGTCGGGTACGCTTACCGCCGTGACGCGGTGGTATCGATGGTTTAGGCAGCCGGCTCGCAGGCCGGTGACCTCACCTTGATCTGACGTCACCGTTTTCGAGCCGGCCGGGCAGGAGCTTTCGTTCCTGCCCTTTCGCGTACGAGCAGCCGGCTCGACCTGGGCACCGGCCCCGGGTGCGGTCGGCGGAAGGATGCCCACCGTGACGACCCCGGAGGACCACCGGGTCATCGACCAGCGAATCGACCGTGTCGTGCCGCTGACCACCCCGGCGCTGCTGCACCACGAGCTGCCCCTGGACGACAGCCTCACCTCGGCCGTGCTGGCCGGCCGACGCGCGGTCGGGCAGGTGCTCGACCGGGTCGACGACCGACTGCTGGTGGTGGTCGGGCCGTGTTCGGTCCACGACCCGGCCGCGGCCCTGGACTACGCCCACGGGCTGCGCGAGGCGGCCGAGCGGGTCGCCGAGGACCTGCTGGTGGTCATGCGGGTCTACTTCGAGAAGCCGCGCTCCACGGTGGGTTGGAAGGGCTTGATCAACGACCCGGGGCTGGACGGGTCCGGCGACGTCAACAGCGGCCTGCGGATGGCCCGGGCACTGCTGCTCGACGTGTTGCGCCTCGGCCTGCCGGTGGGCTGCGAGTTCCTCGACCCGATCACCCCGCAGTACATCGCGGACACGGTGGCGTGGGGGGCGATTGGGGCGCGCACCGTGGAGAGCCAGGTGCACCGTCAGCTCGCCTCCGGCCTGTCCATGCCGATCGGCATGAAGAACCGCCCCGACGGCAGCATCGCCACGGCGGTCGACGCGATCCGGGCGGCCGGCGTACCGCACGTCTTCCCCGGGATCGACGTCTCCGGCACCCCGGCGATCATGCACACCCGGGGCAACGCGGACGGCCACCTGGTGCTGCGCGGCGGTGGCGGTCGCCCGAACTACGACGCGGAGTCGGTGGCCGGCGCGCTGGACCTGCTGCGGGCCGCCGGGCTGCCGGAGCGGCTGGTGGTGGACGCCAGCCACGCCAACAGCGGCAAGGACCACCGCAACCAGCCCGCGGTGGCCGCCGACGTGGCCGGGCAGATCGCCGCCGGCCAGCGGGGCATCGTCGGCATCATGCTGGAGAGCTTCCTCGTGCCCGGCCGGCAGGACCTCGACCCCACCCGGGAGCTGACCTACGGCCAGTCGATCACCGACGCCTGCATCGGCTGGGACACCACCGACGAGGTCCTCAGCCAGCTGGCGGCCGCCGTCCGCACCCGCCGAGCCATCCACCCCCAGCCCCTTGCGACCCCAGCCTGACTACACCCCAACCCACCCCGTCGATCATGAAATTGACGGCCGAGAACGCATGATCGACGGGGTCAGGGGCCCGGTGGGCGAGGTGTTTGACCGATTCGGTCGCGGGTAGCTGAGGGCGTGACCGACGACGTACCCGTGACCGGGGCACCCACGGCACCCACCGCACCCACTGGGCCCACGACCGAGGCGCGGTTGCCCGACGCCATCCTGGCCGACGTGCCCGTGGTCGACACCGCCGCGATCGACGAGCCGACCACCGAGCTGCCCGGTACGGCCGCCGCCGTACCGGACGAGGTGGTGACCGAGGAGGTGGACACCCGGCCGCTCGACGAACTGCTCGACGACCTCTACCACGGTCAGGAGCGGATCAGCCAGGTGGACATCTACCGCCGTGCGGTCGCCGCCGAGTTGCCGGCCCAGTTGCTCTCCCGGCTCAACGCGCTGCCGCAGGGCGAGTACGCGGTTGACGAGGTGACCGACCTGCTGGGCGGTTCGGTGGGCTGACCCGCCGAACCGCGGCCGGCCCGGCCGGCACCGGCGACGAGGAGAGGACCGCGATGTCACAGCCCGAGGAACACCAGCACGAGCGGATGCCCGCACTCGCCGAGCCGCCGGAGGGCATGGACACCCTGCCCGAACCGGACTTCGCCGACGAGCACGACCGCACCGCCGTGGACCGGGACATCATCACCGGCGCGGACGAGGACGAACGCGAGCCGGAGTCGCCGCGTGGTTGGTCCGGCATGCAGCGTTGACCGCCGCATGCAGCGTTCGCGCCCGTCAGTCCCCGTGGCCCTCCGCGCCCTGCTGGGCCATCGCGTACGCCATCTGGAGGAAGTCCGACGCGGCCACCGCGGTCAACGCGGTGGCGACCAGGCGGGTGAGCCGCGGGGCGAGCACCAGTGCGCCGGTGAACCCGGTGGCCACCCAGACCGCCAGGCAGAACGGGCAGCTGAGCAGCTCGCCGATGGCGTGCCGAGCCTGGCTGCCCGAGTCGCGTACCTGCTCCATCACCTCGCCGCTGCCGATCGGCCGGTCGTACCGGGTGAAGGGAGCCCGCAGCGGGCTGGTCACAGCGTCCTTGGACAGCAGCCGGCTGAGTTTGTGGGTGGCGATGGCGAGCAGCACCACGTCGGACGTGGCGGGTCGCTCCGGCACGGTGCGCCCGGTCATCCGGACCAGACCCGCGATCGCGCCGGCCACACCGGCGTAGGTGCCCATCGCGGCCAGGTAGCCGCCGAGCGGCCGGTGCTCGTGCGGGGCGTACGCCTGGCGCAGCCGCGCCACCTTCTGCTTCAGCTCGCTCACCCGGCCTCCTTCGGTCAAGCCACGATCCGTCGCCCCGTCCCGGGGCAGGCTCCGTCGGGTCAGCCGGCCTGCAGGTTGTCGGCCACCTCGCGGGCCAGGTTGACCAGGGCCTCGTCGGCAAGCCGGTCGGTCTCCTGACCGCCACCGGCCAGGTCCAGCCGGATTCGGGCGCCGCCGGCGTCGACCGGCTCCACCCGCAGTTCGGCCGACCAGTCGGTACGCCGCGCCGCCCAGCGGGCCCGCATCTGCTCGGCGTCCTCGGCCCGGGTCGACTCCCCGGACAGCAGCGGCTCGGGCAGCCACGCGGAGACCCGGCGGGGATCGGTCGCCGTGTTGAAGACGACCTCGGGCGGTGCGGACACGCCGCGCTCCGCGTACGCCATCACAGGTCCCGCAGCCGACTCGGGTCGACCTCCCGGCCGGGGTGCCGGGCGAGGTACTCGGTCTCCAGTTCGGCGGTCCGCCGCAGGTGGTTGGCCAGCGCCGAGTCGGTCGCGTGCCGTAGCGTGTCCAGCCGGGTGCGGTGCAGGCTCTGCATCTCCCGGATGAGTTCCGCGTCGGGCAGCTCGGCCGGGTCGATGCCGGGCAGGTCGGCGTCGAACGCCGGGGCGGCCACCCGGTCGTCACCCCACTCGGGAATCCGCTGCTCGGGGCTCACCTCCGTGCCACCGGCGGGAAATCCGTCCTGTCGTCCCGATGCCGTCATCTCGCGCCCCCTCGTCCATCGTGGGCTGGCGTCTGTACGGATGCCCACGCCGGATGCGACCAAACCACCGCCGCCACTACGACACCGCGTCGGAGAGCGCCGCGCGTCCCGGTACCCTCGTGGCATGAAGCGGCTCTGGACCCCGGCGTGGATCGCCCGCCACGTGGCCATGGTCGTGCTGGTGACGTCCTTCCTCGGGCTGGGCTGGTGGCAGGTCAGCCGGGCCGCCGCTGGCAACGCCATCAGCTGGGGCTACGCCGTGGAGTGGCCGATCTTCGCGGGGTTCGTGGTCTTCGTCTGGTGGCGCGAGGTCCGCCACACGCTGCGCGGCGCGCCGCCGGCGACCACCGGCGAGGCCGAGTCGGCAACGGCAACGGCGACCACCGGCGAGCCGGACGGCCCGGCCGAAGCCGCCGGGGCGGACGGGCAGCGGCCCGGCTTCCGCCGTCCGGTACGGGTCGCCCGCGTCGCGGTCAGCGACGGCGCGGAGGATGCCGGCCTGGTCGCCTACAACCGCTACCTGTCATGGTTGAACGCCAACCCGGGCGCGAAGCCCGGCGACTACCCCGGCTGAGCCGGGCCCGGAAGGACGGACGAGAAGTGCGCGCTGCCCTCACCCGCTACCGCGTGATCGCCTGGGTCGTCGGCGTGGTGCTGATCCTGCTGGTCGTGATCGGCATGCCGCTCAAGTACGGCTTCGACAACCCGATCGTGGTGGAGACCGTGGGCCAGGCGCACGGCTTCCTCTACATGGTCTACCTGGTCGCCGCGTTCGACCTGTCCCGGCGGGCCAACTGGCCGCTCAAGCGCATGATCCTGGTGATGCTGGCCGGCACCGTGCCGTTCGTCTCCTTCTGGGCCGAGCGTCGGGTGAGTTCCCTGGTCACCGCCGAGCAGCGGGAGCGGGAGCAGGCCCCGGAGCCGGTCGCCGGCTAGGCCCTGACGGCACCAGCCGCTCATCGTCGCGGTCGCCATGGGTCCACGGTGGCCACCGGGTCCTCCCAGCCGCCATAGCTGTTCATCTCCCGGGCCCGGCGCACCGCACGGGTCACCTGGCCGAACTGGTGCTCGTCGTCGCTGCTGAACAGCAGCTCGTCCACGCCACCGCGGCGGCCCCACAGTTCGTACGCCGGCGGACGCCACCGGTCCCCCGCCGCCGCGAGCAGCACCGGCACCAGGAACACGGCGCCGAGCAGGAGGTACGCCCCCGCGGTGAGCCGTTGCAGGCCCCCGGTGAAACCGAGCAGCAGGCCGACGCCCACGATCACCACGGCGGAAACCAGGACGGCCCGCGTCGCCACCCGGTCGTGCGGCCCCCGGGTGGTGTTCAGGTGGGTCAGCTCGGCGACCCGCCAGCTGGTCCGGCCGACGGTGAACCGGTCGACCGTGACGACGATCCCGGGTCGGGCGTAGAGCAGCGTCGACTCGTTGCCGGCGGCGCCGCGCGGTGACCGCGGCGGTCTCGTCGTAGCGCCATCACGTTCCACGGCCCCTCCTCCCACGGCTGTTGGTGCCGGGTCGGCCTGCCGGCCTCTCGCATCGATGCCGGTGGACGGGATTCCCGGCTGTGCGCTTCATTGTGTGCCGCCCCCGCCAGCCCGACCGGCCGTTTCGGGTGGTCGGGCTGGCGGGCGCGGCACCAGCGCCGCCGGAAAGAGACTCCCAAGTCGGTCTTGTCGGTTATAGCGCTCAGTCAACCGGCGGCATGTGCCGAGAGCGACTAGTCCGGCATGTGCCCAGATTGCCGGGCAATCCCCAAACGGGGAATCCGACCGACCCCAGCACCATCATTGGTCCCGGCTTTCTCTGCGGGTCACTCCTGTCCCGTACTAGGTTGGGCGGGTCGGCCACGGTCGGCCGCCGTCCACCGGGACGGCGCCGGGCCGATGCCGTCGCGGAGCGTCAGCAGCCCGCGCCGGCCCTGGGAGAGGAGCATTCAAGCTCTTGTCGTCCCTGACGCACGCGCTGCGCGCCCTGACGATCGCCGCCTTCTCGCTGGCGCTGGTCGCGCCGGCCACGGTGGCCCGGGCCGAACCTTCCCCGGCCGAACTGACCCGGCGAATCGAGAAGTCCTCCGCCGAGCTGGAGCACGTGGTGGAGGCCCACAACGAGCTGCGCGAGAAGATCAAGAAGAACCAGGCCGCCGTGGGGCGGCTGCGGGACCAGATCGGCCCACTGGAGCAGCAGGCCGCGCAGAGCCGGGCGGACGTCGGCCAGCTGGCCGTGACCGCGTACAAGACCGGCAACCTCGGCGCGGTCGACGCGCTGTTGCACGGCGGCGACTCGGCGTCGGTGCTCGACCGGCTCGGCACGCTGGACCACCTGACCCGGCAACGCCAGGCGACCATCGCCAGCTACACCGCCGACCAACAGCGCCTGCTCGACGAGAAGACCCGGCTGGACGTCACGCTCAGCCGGCAGGCGGCCCAATCCCGGGAACTGACCGCGGCGAAGAAGCGGATCGAGCGGGACCTGGCCAAGCTGTACGAGCTGCGCCGGCAGGCGTACGGCCGGGCCACCGAGCGTCCCGCCAGCCGGTCGAACAGCGCCGACGACGCACCCGCGGTGTCCGGCAAGGCGGGCATCGCCGTGCGGTACGCCTACGGCGCGCTGGGCAAGCCGTACGCCTGGGGCGAGGACGGGCCGGACGGCTACGACTGCTCCGGGCTGACCTCGGCGGCCTGGCGGGCGGCGGGCAAGTCACTGCCGCACAACACCCGGATGCAGTGGGGCGTGGTGGCCCACATCAGCCGCAGCGAGCTGCGCCCCGGCGACCTCGTCTTCTATCGCAACCTCGGGCACATGGCCATCTACGTCGGCGGCGGGCAGGTCATCCACGCACCGACCTTCGGCCGCAACGTGGAGAAGCGGAGCGTGGACCTGATGCCGCCGTACGGCTACGGCCGGGTCCGCTGACCCGGTCCAACTCCAGGCTCCAACGCCTGGGCCACGGAGATGATGAACGGCCGGCTTCCCCCTATCGGACGCCGGCCGTTCCTCGTCATTACTACCAGCTCAGGCCGCCTGGAGACCCTCCGCACGGGCCAGCTCACGGAGCCGGCCGAGCGCCTGGATCTCCAGCTGCC